>JAPOUL010000059.1 GCA_026708685.1 Bacteroidota bacterium | reverse complement strand
TGTCTGTTAAACACAACCAAATAAAAAGGTTCCGTTTGTGGTTACTCACGTATATTATTCCCAAATAAATCCTAACGTATATTTAGTATTCTACCAATACATTACTTGATTGATGCGTAATAATTTTTCAAAAGCAGTTCTCTTTCTGGGGATCATTGGATTCTTGATCATTGCAGGAATCATTTTTCTTCAGATGAGCCCCACTGAATCATTCAATGCAGAGGAGATGACAACCAAAGAGCATCCTCTTTCTGCCCAAGTAAAAACCCGTCTGATGGAATCAGAAGGGGGCGAACTTCTTCTTCAAACGATTGAAGCACACGGTGGACTGGATGCATGGCATCATGCGGAAACCAGTAGCTACCTCATAGGATCCACTGGAGGAGTACAATCCAAGATGGTAGCCAATAACCGAACACGCCAAGTCTATCATGATATTCGTTCTATGGGAGCAGATGCTCCATCAAGTGGTGCACAAATGGTTTGGGATGGCACCAATGCCTGGGTCTACCCAGATACCCTGCGCGTCAATTCAAGGTTCATGGCGACGACATGGTATTACTTTCATTCCATTCCATTTATCCTCGCAGATCCAGGCGTTCGTTATGAAATACTTCCAAATGAAGTCTTGGAGGACGTTGAATATCGTCTGTTAAGAGCCACCTTTGATGATGGAGTAGGGGATGCACCTGGGGATCACTATACATTGTATATCCATCCAGAAACCCATCTGGTAGATGCCCTTCGCTATCGGTCAACCTATGGCAGTGGACGACCACCCATCAATGACGAGATGACCGAAACCCTACTGGATTACATGGATTATGTTACCGTTGATGGTCTTACGGTGGCAACCAAATTTCAGGGATTTGGATTCTCGGAAGGTCTCCGAGGTGATCAGTATTATGAGGTGATGGCAAGTGAGATTTCTTATAGAATACCATTTGATCCCTCTCGACTCACGATGCCATCAGATGCAAGAATTGACCCAGGTCCTCCAGAGTAATCAGTAACTGTATCACCACGAAGTGTGATGAAACACCTCACAAGTCAGCCAACCATTGTCCATGAATCGCCGTGAATTTATAGGAGCAACTGCATCCACCTTACCCTTTTTAGCACTTCAGAGGAGAAGCAAAACCGTAGAGAGCTCTCCAAATGACAGAATGAATGTGGCACTGATTGGGTGTGGAACCCAGGCATTGAAGCAGTTGATGAGTGACTGGCTTCCCCGAGAGGATCTTCAAATCGTGGCATTATGTGACCCGAATCGGGACTCCGAAGATTATCTTGACTGGAGTCCACATGGTTTACGCAATGCTATTCGCCAATATATTGATGCCCCACAGTGGGGATCCCAAAACGGGATTCGTGCAGGACTCATTCCCGCAAAAGAATTGACCGAGGGATTTTATGCACTCAGCCGTGGACAAAACAGCTGGAATGGTCTTCAGCTGTATGAGGATTACCGTGAGTTGTTAGATGATTCTGAGGGAATAGATGCCATCATTAATTTGACCCCCGAACATCTTCATGGTGTCATCAATATCGCTGGAATGAAGGCTGGCAAAGCCGTCATTTCTCATAAATCTCTGGCAAATACGCTTCATGAAGTCCATCAAACCGTTCGGGTTGCCATAGAGACCAATACCCCCACACATTTGATGGCATGGCACAATGATCCCGAACTCTATCAGCTTTGGCAGTGGCTTGATGAAGGAGTCATTGGTAAAGTGAAAGAAGTGCACAACTGGTCCAATCGCCCTGTATGGCCCCAAGGATGGTTACACTATCCAACGGAAGCGATGCCTGTCCCCGCTGGTCTGAACTGGGATCTATGGCTTGGATGTGTTCCTCATAGGCCTTACCACTCCAAGTATACCCATACGCTCTTTCGAGGATGGTATGACTTTGGAAGTGGAAGTTTGGGGGATATGGGGTATTACAGTCTTTGGAGAGTCTATCGGATGCTCAATCCTGGCCCCGTCATCCGAGTAAAGTCAAATGCAGCTACAGGTGCGGTCGTTGATGGTCACCAGAGTAAATGGCAACGTTCAGAGGTAGCATTCCCAACGGCGAGTACCGTCCATTTTGAACACCAGGATATGGACATATTTTGGTATGATGGAGGCATGAAGCCCTATATTGATCAAGAATTGCTGGCTGATGGAGAACAACTGCCTTCTGAAGGAATCTTATTTGTTGGAGAGCACGGTACCATTCTAGGGGATGACTTTCTTGGGAGAAACTTTAGAGTTCTTCCCGAACATCAAATGCAGTCATTGCAGGGATCTATTCCCGAAAAGAGAGAACTACAGGACATCACCAACATCACCGATGAGTACATAGCCTCCATCCGCAATGGGAATCATAGCCGCGGAAGTTTTATCCATGTAGCAGATCTTGCTGAAGCCATTGCTCTTGCGTCAATATCGCTACGCACGAATCAACCCATTGAGTGGGATCCCCATCATAAAAAGGTGGTGGGTGACAATATTCCACATCGCTATCTGACTCGTACTTATCGGGGCGGTTGGGCCGTCTGACATTGATCCTCAGAAAGACCTCTGGGAAGATGGAAGAGATAACGGAGAAAATCCTTTCGTTGAAGTGAGTACTCATCAGCCCCCGTCAGCTCCAGATATGGTGATTGCCATGAGGCTCCTTTCAAAATGATCATGTGCAACTTGAGTTGAAGATTGTGACAATGAAGGGGAGGTAATCGGTAATCTCTTTCAATAGATTCGTCATGATGGTTCCAGTAACGAGGATGGTGGTGACAAAATGTCACCTGATTGCATTATGGAATACTTTTGGAATTTGGTGATCGTCACATTCCTTTTGGACAAATTGACAGATCATCATGAATTTGAATCAATACACAGTAAAGGCCCAAGAGACGGTTCAGAAGGCCCTTGAGATTGCTTCAGGGAATCATCATCAAGGGCTCCATCCTGCCCATCTGTTGAAAGCCGTTTTGACGGATCCCAATAGTATCGGAGTTGCAATTATGCAACGGTTAGGGGCTGATCTACAGGGCTTGGAGAGCGAGTTGGATCAGCTGCTTCAAACATTGCCAGTCGTCACAGGATCTTCAGTAGAGGGAGGTTTTCTTACAACGGAAACCAAGAAAGTATTTGACGAGGCACTCAAGGAGTCAAAAGCTCTGCAGGATGAGTATGTAAGCAGCGAACATCTTTTGATTGCCCTTTCTACACAGCGAGGTGTCCATGAACTGCTGACCCGCAGGGGAGTGACCAAGAAATCAATCCTTGAGATTCTCCAAAGCATACGTGGTAATCGTAACGTGACAGATCCGCATGCTGAAGACAGTTATCAGTCTCTGGAACGATTCACCCGAAACCTCAATGAACTGGCTTCCACTGGCAAGATTGATCCAGTCATCGGACGGGATGAAGAAATCCGGCGGGTGTTACAGATTCTTTCTCGCAGGACGAAGAATAATCCAATCCTCATTGGAGAAGCAGGTGTTGGCAAAACGGCCATAGCCGAAGGGATTGCCATCCGCATCATTCAGGGAGATGTTCCCGAAGGACTGAAGTCACGACGCGTCCACGCCCTAGATATGGGTGCATTAATTGCTGGTGCAAAATATAGGGGAGAATTTGAAGACCGGCTCAAGGCCGTCGTCAAGGAAGTGACCGATGCAAATGGGGAAATCCTCCTCTTTATTGATGAAATCCATACGCTGGTGGGTGCAGGGGCGGCCGAAGGTGCTATGGATGCCGCGAATATTCTTAAGCCTGCTCTGGCCCGTGGAGATCTGCGGGCGATCGGTGCTACGACGCTGGATGAGTATAGAAAGTATTTCGAGAAAGACAAGGCCTTGGAGCGGAGATTTCAGACGGTGATGGTCCATGAGCCCGAACTGGATGATGCCATTTCCATTCTTCGGGGAATCCGCGAGCGCTATGAGGTCCATCATGGTGTGCGCATTAACGATGCCGCCATCGTTTCTGCAGCCCAGCTCAGCAATCGTTATATCGGAGATCGCTATCTCCCTGACAAGGCGATTGACCTTGTTGATGAAGCAATGGCACGACTGAGGACAGAAATTGATTCACTTCCTGAGGAACTGGATTCTCTGGAGCGACAGATTCGGCAGCTTGAAATTGAACGTGAGGCCCTCAAGCGAGAAAAAGACAAAGACAAACTGAAGGCATTGGAAGAGCATCTGGCCAATCTGGTGGAACAGCGTAGTGGTCTGCGTGCTCGCTGGGAGCAGGAGAAACAATTGATCTCTGATATTCGTGATGCAAAAGAACAGATTGAAGAGCTCCGAATCCAAGATGAAGCACTTGCACGTGCGGGAGACTACGAAGAAGTGGCCAAGATTCGTCACGGCGCGATTCCGAAATTGGAAGCACAGATCCAACAGACACAAGGCAAGCTCCAAGAGATTCAGGAGAATGGGGCTTTGTTAAAGGAAGAGGTAGATGCAGAAGATATTGCCGAGATCGTTTCAAAGTGGACGGGCATTCCTGTGGCACGAATGATGGAAAGCGAGCGCAAGAAACTGCTTCGTGCGGAGGATGAATTACGGCATCGCGTCGTAGGACAGGAAGAGGCGATTGCGGCTGTAGCCCATGCCGTTCGTCGCGGGCGTGCTGGCTTGCAAGAGCAGGGACGCCCCATAGGTTCGTTTATTTTTCTGGGATCAACGGGAGTCGGAAAAACGGAGCTCGCTAAAGCATTGGCTGAATTCCTGTTTGACAACGAGCAGGCACTGATTCGCATTGACATGAGTGAGTATCAGGAGCGGCATACGGTCAGTCGTCTGATCGGTGCTCCTCCAGGATACGTAGGCTATGAAGAAGGTGGTCAACTCACTGAACGGGTTCGCCGCCGCCCTTACGCAGTTGTTTTGCTGGATGAGATTGAAAAAGCACATCCTGAGGTATTCAATATTTTGTTGCAGGTTCTTGATGAAGGCTGTCTCACCGACAATAAAGGGAGAACGACCGACTTCAAGAATACGATTGTGATCATGACCAGCAATTTGGGGAGTGATCTGATTCGTCAACAGATTGAGTCAGGACAGACATTTGAGGCTCAGAAGGTACGTCAGGAGATCATGAGTCTTCTCAAGGCAAGTGTTCGCCCAGAGTTTTTAAATCGGATCGACGAAATCCTCCTTTTTAATCCGTTAGAAAAAGAGGTGGTGCGTGAGATTGTAGCCATCCAGTTTGCCCGATTTCGGCAATTGGTACTTCAGAGCCATGATGTCTCCCTGATTCTTACCGATCGTGCCACCGATTATCTGGCAGATGCTGGTTTTGATCCCGCGTTTGGTGCACGCCCTGTCAAACGCCTTCTCCAGCGCGAAGTGGTCAATACATTGGCAGAGGAATTTTTGTTTGGACGCATTTCTTCTGGTCAGACGGTGTCGATAGATGTCAGTGATGATGGCAGTGGACTTCGCCTTACCTACGAGCCGGCCAGAATGGAAGACACCAATGAATGATTTTTCACGACGAGTTGATTGAGATCTCCATGGATCCATAGGTTTCCGCTCCTTGGAGCGGAAACCTATGGTGTATGTCCGAATTTTTCTGTAAATTCGCTAAAATAGATCAAATCAGCTGGGCATGACTTATTGGACTACGTTTTGCACCAACGCTACAATGTATTGCGTAGAGACTCGTAATCTGTTGATTCGCAGATGGGCATGAATCCAATCTGTATTGATTCAAGATGGAGGGCAGCTTTGTACTTGACGGGAGATTCCCCCCGCCATAGGTTTTAATGGACAGCCGGCAAGATCTCCACTATTTGCCTAATCGTGCATGTATTTAAAAAAACTGTCCATTCACGGGTTCAAGAGTTTTGTCTCTCCCACAGATTTAGAATTTGATCCTGGAATTACGGCGATCGTTGGTCCCAATGGTTGTGGAAAATCAAACATAGTGGATGCTCTTCGTTGGGTCATTGGAGAGCAGAGGGCGCGGGTGCTAAGGTCCGACAAAATGGATAGTGTCATCTTTAATGGAACCTCCCGTCGGCGGGCAGTCGGCCTTGCGGAGGTACAGTTGACCATTTCCAACACGCGTGGAGTCTTGCCGTTGGAATTTTCTGAAGTCACACTCGGTCGCCGGCTGTACCGTTCTGGTGAGGCGGAGTATCTGCTTAATGGAGTGGAGTGCAGGCTTCGTGATATCACGGATTTGTTTACCGATACCGGGATGGGAGCAGGTGCATACTCTGTGATTGAATTAAAAATGGTGGATGAAATCCTATCCGATAATACCTCTGATCGCCGCCGTCTTTTTGAAGAAGCGTCTGGGATCACGCGTTACAAAAAACGAAGAACCGATGCACTCCGAAAACTTGACTCTATGCAGTCAGATCTTGGGCGAGTCCAAGATCTGACCGATGAGATTGCTACTCGTGTTCGCAGCCTGAAACGTCAGGCACAGATAGCAGAACGTTATCTGCGGTATCGTGCAGAGGTACGTTCAGGAAACATCACGTTACTCAAATGTGAGTATGACCGTTTGTTGGCCGAAGAAGAAGTACTTATTGAACAAGAGTCGGAACTGGCCGACATATGTTCAGCCCTCAGTGCTGAGATCCATAGTGAAGAGGCACATATTGAATCCTTGCGAGCAAATTTTATCAAAGAGGAAAAAAAGGCACAAGCCAATCGACAGGCACTGGTCAACCATCAACAGCAGATCATCAAGCTGGAAGGTGATCTTCGATTGGAGCAAGCCAATCGGGAAGCACTCCAACAAAATCTAAGTCGCCTTGTGGCGGATCAAGACTCCCTGAAGAAAGAATTAGAAACTTTAAAGATTCAGCATACATCCCTGGAGGCAGATCTGTCAGAGGCAACATCGGAGTCCAACAGAATGACGGATCTCATGGACGAGGCGTTAAAGAAAAGAGATGATGCACGTAAAGGATTACAGTTGTCTGAGGCTGAGTTAGACAGAATCACGTCCGAAGCCAGATCCTTACGTCAGAACAAATTGGATCATCAACGCCATACGGATCGTCTGGAAAGCCGAATTGTTCATCTTGAAGAGGAAAAAACTCGCTTAGAAAAGCAGATGGAATCCGAAGAGCAAGCTCATCGGGAAGCCATGGAGGTGGCTGAACAGGCGAAGATCAAATTTGAATCAGCCGGACAGGAACTCACGTCACTTCAGTCCGAGCTGGAAAAGGCCTCCCTCTCTCATCAAAAGATCAAGGAATCCATGAGTCAGACTGAAGATGATTTACAATCCGCTCAAAGAGATCTGGCAGCCAAAGATGGAGAAGTCAAGATCCTTGAAGATCTGGTTAAAACCTACGATTTTTTTCCAAACGCAGTTCGTTACCTGCTCACAGATGTGGATGATCATGAAGTCCTCACATTAGGGGATTTGGTTGAGTGTGCACCTAAATATCAGGCTGCGCTAGCTGCCTCGCTAGAGCCTTTTGGGAGCAGTATTGTCGTTCATACAGAGGAGGAAGCTACCAGTGCAGCCCATCGGTTGCGCACCGAAGATAAAGGGCGTGCCCATTTTCTGGTACTTGAGAATATTCCCCCGATCTCGCCTTCAGCAGAATATCCATCTAATTCCTTGTTGAATGTGATTCGGATTCGGGATGAAATGTACAGGCCGATGATTCATCTCCTGCTTCAGGATGTGGTTCGGGTAGATTCCCTGAATGATGCTTTGAAGTTACAAAAAGAGACAGATACACAAGCGTCAAGATATGTGACACTTGACGGTGAATGGGTTGATCGGGGAGGAATTCTTTATGCGGGGGGAAGTGAAGAAGGGGGAACGTACTCACATCTTGCACGAAGAGAGAGCCTGAGGTCTGCCATTGAGGTTCAATCTCAACTGCTGGAACAGGTGGAGACCTGCAAAGATACGCTTCAGGAATATAGGAGATCATTGGAACAGATTGATTTAACGGGAATTGAGATGCAGGTTCATCAGATGATGCAGGTTCATATGGAAGCAGATCGGATGTCTGAGAAGCAGAATCAACTCTGTGAAATCGGGGCTTCTCAACTGAAAGCCATCCAATTGAGACATCAAAAGATCTCAGAGGAGATTGATGATGTAAGGATCAATGCTCAACCTCAGGGGGATCAGCTCAGTCAGATTGACCAGCAACTAGCGAAGGTGCAGTCCGAACTAGAGTCCAAAGAAAAGGAGATTCATTCACTCCGAGTTGAGCTTGATCACTTGCAGGCAAGCTATATTGATGCCCATACTGCTTCCGTTCAAGCCACTGCTTATCAACAGCGCATAGAGGGAGATATCGTTCAAATCACCGAGAGACAATCTCGAATTGATGAACGTAGCGAACGTTTTCGTCAAGAACAGATAGTACTGGAAGAGCAAAAGAAACAATCAAGCGCAAAACTTGATCAGCTCAATGATCAACTCGTTGAAGAAAAGACGCATAGCCAGATTCTTGGAGATCTTCAAAAACAGGACCGATCCAAAGAGCATCAATTACGTACTGGATTAGAAGATGCTAGCGAGAAACTGCGCAAACTTCAAAGATCTCTTCAAGCCGAAAAAGAAAAGGAAACTTCAAATCAGATCAAGTATAGTGCAGTGAAAGCACGCTTGGAAGATCTCTTTAACCGTGCTATGGAAGATTATTCCGTGGATCTGAAGACGATTCCAGAGGTCACCGACATTGACGATGTATCCCTGAAAGCCCAGATACAAGAGACAGAGCGCAAGATTCAGGCTATGGGAAATGTCAATGCACTGGCACTTGATGAATACAACAGTCAGAGTGAGCGGTTAACGTTTCTGATGGATCAACGCAACGATCTTGAAGAAGCGGAAGAAACCCTCATTCGTACGATTAAAGAAATCAATCGGACAGCATCAAAACAGTTTATGGATACGTATTTGCTAATTCAGGAGAATTTTCAGAAACTGTTCAAGGAACTCTTTGGAGAACGTGCAAAGTGTGAACTTGGCTTGATGACACCAGATGATGTTCTTGAATCACCAATCACAGTGACGGCAAGACCAAGTGGCAAGCGTCCAGTTAGCATTGCACAGCTGTCAAGTGGGGAAAAGACCCTCACGGCAATTGCACTTTTATTTGCAATTTATTTGATCAAACCCAGTCCGTTTTGTTTTCTTGACGAGGTGGATGCTCCACTAGATGACATCAATGTAGATCACTTTATGCGTGTCATTCATCGCTTTTCATCGGAGACCCAGTTTATTCTCATCACCCATAACAAGAGAACCATGGAAATGGCCAACCGACTCTACGGAGTTACCATGCAGGAGGAGGGAGTTTCTAGTTTGGTGAGTGTTCAGTTTGATGAGGCGATAGATCTTGGGAGATAGACGGGATCGCGTCCACTTCAATTTCTACGAGCAATTCTGGTTGGATCAGTGCTACAACACCTATCATGGTTGAAGCGGGACGGATGGATTCAAATACTTCTGCATGTGCTCTACCGACGGCATCGGCATGGGCGTGGATATCCGTGACATACATTCGGGTACGAACTACATCGGAGAGCGAGGATCCGAGTCGTCTTAGCTGCTGATCAATGAGTTGAAAGATCTGGCGAGCTTGAAGATAGGCATCGTTCGGCCCAATGACTTCACCCGTGGGAGTGATGGATGTGGTTCCCGAGACGAAGATATGACCAGTACAGAGCACCGCCCGTGCATAGCCATACTGATTTTCCCACTGTGATCCACTTGACACAAAGCTTCGTTGAGACATTTCTTAAATACAGGATTCAGGGTGCAAATTGGAGCACGAAAAACGGGGAAAGGAGCGTATCGGAAAGATACAAAAAGCCCAGCCCACGAATGAGCCAAGCTCTACCCATCAAATCCCAGACTGAATCTGTGGGGATGATCACACGAAAAAGTGAGTTACTCAGGTAACTCGGAAGACTTAGAAAGCCTATCAGCTGTGGTCTTCGCCGCTGTCAGCGTCGTGAGACTCTTCCTCCATCTCCATGGAATCGTCCATCATTTCCATGGAATCGCTTTCCATTTCCATAGAATCATCCATCATCTCCATGGAATCGCTTTCCATTTCCATAGAATCATCCATCATCTCCATGGAATCGTCCATCATTTCTGTGGATTCATCATCCATCATGGCATCCTCTTCACTGGATGTATCAGATGTATTGCCTCCACAAGCTGCGATAAGAAGCGCGAGAGCTAGAACAAAAACGTTTAAAAATTTCATCTTAAAATGATTGAAGCTTTGGTGAAATTGTGAAAAAAACAATGTTGAATATCAAATATACAACAATTAACAGATATTTTCAACTGTCTCAGATGAGAATGATGAAAAATCAATGATAGGTAAATGGGCTATCATTCCACCAATATACAAAAAATTTACAAATGTTTGGTTATGCACCTGTATGAGTAATGAATCTGACAAGGGTATCTGGGGATTGTAGATGGCATTTAACAACGATATTCATCGTTAGAGTTAAGATGATGACACGAGTATAGTACGCTTTTTCGTGATCATCCAGGTCTCTTTATCAACATGGAGATTTTAAAGTTGAGCTTGCTTTTTTAATATGCGCCTGATTGTTTCGTGTGAGACACTGTCAATGTAGCCCAGTTCCACGACACGATCCGCCAGCAGGCGAAGCGACCACTTTGAGTATCCCTCGGGAGGGTCGCTACAACTGAGTGCGATGAGCCGTCCTTCAAATTCGCTATCCGTCTTGGGAAGATATCTCGGACGACGACCTTGACGAGCCCCAAGGGCAGCTTCCATGCCGTCTTCAACAAACCGCTTCTTGACCCGATCCACCCTGCGCATGCTGATGTGTAGCACATCTGCGATTTTTGCACCAGTCGAGAAATGATCATTGAACTCGCCCTTGTCGCAATTGAGTAGAATCAATGCATTGACCACCTTCACTGAACGATGTGATCCCTTACGCGTGATCTGCTCCAGCTCTGTACGCTGTGCCGCCTCCAATTCTACGTTGTAGCGTTTCATGCCAAAATCTCTATGGTTTAGGTTTGGCAGGAAATATATGAATAATGACGACATATCAACATGACATGACAAATACAAGCATTCAATCAATCATGGGATGTGATGTGTAATCACAGAAAAGAGAGAAGATGGTACATCAAATCCCCAATTTTTTGAAGAAAACTTTGTTACGAATCACAGCATCTTTTATGATTTTATCCCAGCTAATCACCTCAATGTATAGTTTCGGACCCTGTGCCCATGAGAACCATCCTAGTCCATCTGACATGGGAGTGAAACTCTTCTCTAAGGTGAGCCAATCTATAATTCGAGGCGTTATATCACATACAATGTAGCCATAAGCAGGGGTATTCTCACTAACTATACAAGGGCGCCCTGTTGGAGTTGAGTGTTTGCCTTTGCGAATATCAATCACGTATCCTATGAGTTGGTCAATCGGGTTAATTGAACTGCGGCGATTCGTAAAATCATCACGCTTAGGGCGTTTAAACTCTAAGATGGTAATTGGATTAGACTCAGTCTCATCCCCTCTAAAAAGGACTTGGTTATCATAGATGAGTAAATCAGGCCGTCCCAGACTTCCACCTCCAAGAGGCTTATCAGAAGTGACATAGTTGGAGAAATTAAGGCGCTCATCAATGAGCCACAGGTTGTGACTATCAAAGGGAGTTGAATCTGAATCTTTTCCACGAGGAAAAATGATATCGTGAACAGCACCTTCATGGAGGTAATCTCCATTCTCGTTTTTCTCCAAACTTTTTTGAAACAACTCAAGGATTGACCGCCGAAAGGCAACATAGCGGACAAGGTTATCTTTACTGGTTTGAGATGCCTGAACAACAATTTTAGTAACATTTGAATCAATGTTGGCCAGGCTACCATTGATCAATACCTTTTGAACTTCATCTCGGATACGACGCTCCTGAATAAGTTTTTCTCCATGTAAATACTCTTCAATTTGCTCATTACTGGCATTCAGGGGAAGCTGGGCCAGATCTGATTCCGCAAGGACATTTTTCAGCCAAATTGCATCGGAGTCTACAAACTTTTGAGCACGCTCTAACTTTTTAGATTTACGAGTGTCGTATTCCTTACCGATGGCACGACGGGCAATTTCGGCAGCTTGTTTCTCAATGTTTTCTTTTCCAATGGATTCAAATAAATTGAGATCGTTCCCAAATTCAAACCCACCACGCTCCACAGACACATTTCGATCAAGGTACTCACCAAAAACGTATGCTTTGACAATATACTTGCTAACTGGATCATCAGGTTCGTAAAATGCGTCTTCAAACTCAGGAATATATTTTTTGATGGGTGTTTCAACCACTTCACGATGGTGTGCGATGAGGCTAATCTGATTGGTCAGATTTCTAGGATTGTAGATTTTGAATGTGCGAACCGTGAAATTTTCTTGTGGCGATTGTTCAGGTAGCTCAAAGTCGTCTCTTCCTTCTTCAATTTCTTGAATAAATTGCAAATAGTCATTGAGAGTGATGGCTAAACTATCATCTATTTCAGAGAGAACGATTTTGGGGGGTGAAAAATGTTCATGTATAAAAAATGGTAGAATACGAGGTACAAGAACTTTCGCGATAGTATCAAGACGGAGGTCAAAGGATGTAGATCCTAAAAGAGTGTGTAAACGAACAGTGGTTCCAGTATCCGAGCGATCAGTTTCTTCATTGGTTTCATTTTCGATGATCTCCGTCATTCGACCCATTGAAAACTTGCGTAGCATAAATACGCCATCATCTGACCTGTAAACACTTTCCACATTATAATGCTTAAAATGCTTGATGCACACAAAACGACCAAATCCCCGACCACCTTGATGTATCTTTTGGTCCGTGTATAAAGTATCAAATGCATCCAGATGGATATCATTAAAGCCGACTCCATTGTCAGTGATCTCAAACCCTTCAACTGGATGAAGTCCAGCCTCAACATTGAGTTGATTACTCCGCAGGACGCGTATCTCAACTTTGCCATCAGATCCCCTGTTAGCTTCTTGAACGGATTCAATAGCGTTCACGATGACTTCAACTAGAGGAGTATACGAATTTGTTCTAGGAAGTATATTGTTAACAGCCCTGCCAATGTTGATTTTGTTCATTGGTTAAAATAAATTTTAATGATGGTAGGTGTACATATGTACTACCAATTCGTTTAAAAATAGTGATTTTATTCCGAACAAGTGAATTTTTGAGCTTCCATTTTAAATGAAACTTTTACAAAACCTCTACATTTTCTTAGAGATGTTGCCTTGCAGCTCTTGTGACGAATTTTATAGAATTGATCAAGATGTTTTGCAAACAGTTCAATTTAATAGTAACCTCAACGAACCTGAAACATTACAGCTCCTAGCAAGCGATTTGCTACAATCAGTTGAATGATCGTGACATATATTTCAAGAGATTACATATTTGTAGAAGTACCTTCTTGTTCGTCGTCGGCCAGATTCTTAATGTGCGTTAAGCTTTTGATCAAGGAATCAATTAGTGACCATGGATTATCATAGCAAGAAATATCCTATAATTGATCTATTCGCAGGACCTGGAGGTCTTGGAGAGGGATTTACGTCTCTCAAAAATAATCACGGAGAAACGTATTTAAGTCAGTTGCATCTATTGAAAGTGATGTTACTACTCATGAAACATTGACACTGCGACATTTCTTTAGATGCTTCAGAACATCAGATGTTCCTGAGGAATATTACATGTATGTGTCTGGAGAAATATCAAAATCAGGTTTAATCAAAACTTATCCGAAGCAATGGAAAAGGGCCTGTGATAGTGCGATACGAATCACCCTTGAAAGTCAAAATCAAAAAATCGTTAAAGAGGCGATTCAAAAGCGTTTACGTCATCAAAAAAACTGGATTCTTGTCGGTGGGCCTCCCTGTCAGGCTTATTCTCTTGTCGGACGGTCTCGCATGATGGGTATGGATAGTTTCGAAAAGGATCACAGACATCTTCTGTATCAGGAGTATCTCAGGGTCATTGTTGATCACAAACATCCAATTTTCGTGATGGAAAATATTAAGGGGCTTCTTTCTTCTAAGATCAATGGAGAGTTTATTGCACCGAAAATTCTTAATGACCTGTCCAATCCTGGAGGAGCATTGGTATCTGGTGAACATGGACTACGATACAACCTCCACTCCCTAATTTCTACTCACCTCAGTAGGAATGAATTTCATCCTTCGGAATTTATTGTTAAATCCGAAAATTATGGGGTTCCCCAGTCAAGGCATAGAATATTTATTGTTGGGATTAGAGATGATATTGATATAACACCATCAACGCTCTCACCGTCTGTTCCCCCCGATTTAAATGAAGTGATTGGTACTATGCCTAAGATCAGAAGTGGAGTATCAAAATGTGAAGATTCAACAGAAAAATGGAGATCAATAATCCAAGGAGTTAGAGATTCTTCATGGTTTAAACAGTTAAGATCGTCTCATTCCTCGCAGCTTGTTTCACAGTTGAAGCAGATAATTTCAGAAATATCTCAGTCTCCCCACCAGACACGATCAACTTCCTACAAACCTACATCCGTAATGAACGGATGGTATAAAGATGAACGTCTGAAATCTCTTCTTTCCCATGAAGCACGTTCGCATATGGCAAGTGATCTTCATAGATACCTCTTTGTTTCAACGTACGCTTCTGTTTTCAATCATTCTCCAAAATTAAACGATTTTCCGGTTGATCTATTACCTAATCATAAAAGTGCGATTTTGAAAAATAATTCGATTACATTTTCGGATCGTTTCAGAGTTCAGCTTCGGAATCGGGTAGCAACAACAATTACATCACATATTTCCAAAGATGGACACTATTTTATTCATTATGATCCAGTTCAATGCCGTAGCTTGACGGTTCGTGAGGTAGCTCGGTTGCAAACTTTTCCAGACAATTATCATTTTGAGGGGACACGAACATCACAGTATCACCAGATTGGAAACGCTGTTCCGCCTTACCTCGCGAAACAGATAGCAGAAGTCTTAAAAGATGTGATGGATGCTCTACCCGAGGAGAGATGAGAATATTGATTATGGAAAAACTGGTTTGATTCGCCAGAATTCGTTGAGGAAATAGAATAGGACACTCTGTTCTGTCGGATCTGGTATAGGTTACATAGCAAGGAATGATGAAGGAAGTCTATCTGGATCTTGAAATGTGCACAAGGTGTTTATTATACCATAAGAAATATCTTGCAGTGATGAATGCAATCTGTTGGGTTCATCTGTAATATTGGAAGATG
>JAPOUL010000134.1 GCA_026708685.1 Bacteroidota bacterium | reverse complement strand
AAGAGCTACCCCA
Source organism: Bacteroidota bacterium (assembly GCA_026708685.1). GTDB lineage: Bacteria > Bacteroidota > Rhodothermia > Rhodothermales > Bin80 > Bin80. The sequence continues at coordinate 15,410 of JAPOUL010000134.1, read as the reverse complement.
GTGGAACTATGATATTTATCCCACAAAGGCGTAAATTGGAAAGATCCACAAGATTGTTTTTAAGGAAAGATGGGAAAGTTATTTCTGCACATGCCCTTACTGGTTTTCGTGGCAGCTTGTGCATCTGATCCTCCGCCTAATATTGTTCTTATAATGGCCGATGATATGGGCTATGAAACCCTTTCGGTCAACGGCGGATTGAGTTATAACACTCCATATTTAGACTCCCTTGCTGAGCATGGAATGCGTTTCACCCACGCATTTTCTACCCCACTGTGTACGCCCTCAAGGGTCCAATTGATGACGGGGAAATACAATTTCCGTAACTATCGTGGATTTGGGATCCTTGATCCTCAAGAACAGACCATGGCTACCTTGTTACGGGATCTTGGATACACCACTGGGGTAGTGGGTAAGTGGCAGCTGTATGGAAACGAATATCAGCGAACATTAGCAGAAAGTGAAGGGAGCACTCCCACTCAATCTGGATTTGATGAATTTGCATTATGGCAGTTAACGGAGCTTGGTAGTCGCTATCAATCCCCAACCGTTCATTACTCTGGTAGAGAGTCTGAAGTATTCCCAGAGTTGTATGGTCCTGATCTTTTTGCCGACTACATTGGAGAGTTTTTCAAACGACATCGGGAAGATCCATTCTTTCTGTACTTTCCGATGGTCCTTCCGCATGATCCATTTGTACCAACCCCTGATCATCCCGATTTTGATCGTTCTGAAATAGACAGCGATCCCCAATACTTTCCATCCATGATCAACTATGTGGATCAGCTGGTGGGCCGAATTGCCAACCAATTGAATGCGTTAGGACTTGACCGTCGTACATTACTGTTATTCACATCCGATAATGGGACACACCGAAGCATTACCTCTCACCATGAGACCGGCCCAATCCGTGGCAAAAAAGGGTATCCAGATGCTGCTGGAACGCATGTTCCTCTCATTGCCTACTGGCCGGACACCATCAAGCCGAACATCATATCGGATGCATTGATTGATTTTACCGATTTTCTTCCAACACTGATGGATGTGGTTGGTGGTACGGTTCCAGATCATGTTGTATCGGATGGACTGAGTTTTTACGGCCAACTGACGGGTAACACCGATACCACCCGCCAATGGATTTACTGCCATTATGATCCAGGGTGGGGATCATTTCAGCCTGCACGGTGGGCACAGGATCACCACTGGAAACTCTATGGGGATGGACGGTTTTTCAACTGGTCTGTAGATCGAGAAGAAAAACGAATTTTAGAAGAATCCAATCTTGACTCTACAGCACTTTTTGCGAAAAATAAGTTGCAGGATGTCTTAAACCGTATGCCAGTATTGGACGGCATGGAATCCGAAGACTGAGTAGTGAGTTTCCGACTGGATCACCAAGAAATTCAATGACATCCTTGGTATCCTTCAGCCACCCGTTAGCGTTTCAAGCCCTAAAATTAGGCGATCCATAGCCTCATTCAAGGTAGATGGTTGCAGTGCCCCATAGGCAATCCGAAGATAGGTACCCTGGTCCATTCCAAAGGTGTCACCTGGAATGACAGCAACACCATGATCCTTGATCAGTTGAGTAACCAGTGTCTTCGCATCAAGATTCGTATCAACCGATACAAAGAAATAAAATGCCCCATCCGAATGAGAAACCGTGATCGGAGCCCGTGTCGAGTGTAGTTTCTGGAGTACTATCTTTCTGACCTCCGCCATGGAGTTCATGTATTGCATACAGTAGCTTGATCCCTCTTCCAAAGCCGCGAGTGCAACCGTTTGACTCAGCATCGCTGGGCAGATCTGGTTCGTATCCTGAATTTTTCGAATATCTCCAAGAATATGTGGAGGGACTGCCATATATCCCAATCTCCAACCAGCCATCCCGTATGCTTTGCTCATGGAGAACAGTGAAATCGTGTGTGCATGTGCACCGGTATCACATCCAGGAGAATAATGCTGAGCACCGTCATAGACAAAGTACTCATACGCCTCGTCAGAGATATGATAGATTCCATGCTTAGTGCACAGACGATTGATGGACTTCAGAGTCTCTGGGGAATATACAATGCCGGTTGGATTGTTTGGAGAAATCGTAACGATGGCACGGGTCCGAGAAGTGATAGCCTCATGGATAGCCTCTATATCTGGAGTCAATGAGTCATTGAGGGACACCAGAACGGGCGTACACCCAGCAATATGGGTGGCCATTTCGTGATTAAAGTAATACGGAACCAGCAGGATAACTTCATCTCCGGGCGAGGTGACGGCCAGCAGTGATGCAAAGAATGCCATGTTACTGCCAGCAGTGACGACAACTTCATAACCTGAATCCAATTGATTTTCAACAGATAATTTTTCTTGCAGTGCATCACGAAGATCCAACCTCCCCAGTACATATCCGTAGCGATGCGTATCAGAGGATGTCATTGTCTGAGTTGCTACCTGCAGTGCTGATTTAGGGGGTCCGTAATGAACGATCCCTTGTCCAAGAGAGATGGTATCTGGATGTTCTCGCATGAGGTCCGATACAAACCCCATTACTGGCATTTGGACGGTCTGCATGCGGTCGGATCGGGAGGGTGCGATCATGATCTTTGAATTGGATTTGGAGTCAAAGATAAGAAGAACACTACGATTACAAAATGTATCGTTTTAGATTACAGGTCGTTTAATGCCTCTTCCATCAACAGGTATCATCCGTGCTAACTCTATCCTGTGACGCTGTGCTCTTTGATCTGGACGGTGTCCTGATTGACTCCAACCATTTCTACGAAGAACACTGGCGGGTATGGGCCGATCGCCATGGGGTATCCTATGATCATATCTTGGAAGTGCACCATGGGCGTCCCGCCACAGAAACGATACGAATCGTTGCCCCTCACTTGGATTCTCAGGTAGAGTCAGAGGCATTCAGAGGTGAATTAATTCGGAGCGACCGATTAGAGCATGTACGCCCCTTTTCTGGCGTATTATCTCTTCTCCAAAACCTACCTATGACTCGGTGGGCCATTGCAACAAGTGCCCCTCGCAGTTCAGCACTCAAAATGCTTCATTATGCAGAAGTACCTTTACCGAAGGTCTTCATTAGTGGAGAAGATGTTCGCATAGGAAAGCCAGCACCTTATCCTTATTTACATGCTGCACAGGGTCTGAATCAACGGATTGACCAGTGCATCGTCATTGAGGATGCACCCGCTGGAATCCGCTCTGGCAAATCTGCAGGTGCTTATGTGATTGCAGTACAGACAACTCACGAATCTTCACTACTCCAAGAGGCAGATGCCGTTGTGAATTGTATCGCAGACATCGACATTGAACATAGTGGGGATCATTTGATGATTACCAGTAATCTGATTCTGTAACGGCTTTCAGAGACACTTGAGGATAGATCTCCTCTTAATCAACAAACAAGGACCAGTGAATGACACATTGAAATCTACTCTCTGACTTGTGCTGTTCAAACCAGTGCTCTATAAAACGATTTCGACGTTGGTAGGATTTGCCAAGTTATCTGTCACCGGGCATCTGTCACGAACAACTGCTAACCATTGACGAAGGAGTTCAGGTTCAGCATTGGACTCTACATCAAGTTTTACTCGGATATCCGTAAATCCTGCTCGCTGTGTAGCATCTCCAGTGAGCAATTTGCCGGGATCTAAATCGCCCTCAACATTGATTTTCAGAGAGTGGATTTCGATCTCCAATTCTTTGGCGATCAGGTGTGCAACCACATTCAGACAGCCGGCCAGAGATGCCAATGTATATTCTACTGGATTGGCAGCTTCGTCCTTACCGCCTAATGCAGGTGGCTCGTCAATCGTAATTTGGAACTGTCGTGATTCTCCGACAAATTTTGTGGTGTTCTCACTTGTTCCCGAATGGGAGAATTGTAAAATGCTCATAGGTATTAGAGTAAATATGAATAATGATTCGCTCTCAGAATATGAACTGAGAATTGCCGTTTACGGAAGTTCAATGTAATAGTTACCATGAATTCTAAATTTGATGATGGACATGAATTGTGAAAAGTAACTGCCTTGCTGACCTTAATGCACTCGATGGGGAATTTCATAATTCAAGCCGATGGTCGTATATTTGTCAACCTAAAACCTCAAAATAACCACTGGAATCATTTAGGCATTTAGTTTAACGATCCTATTACTTGCACATATCTATGGAAACCTTTTTCCGTTGTAATAAATCTGTCACCAATAGAAGAGATTCTATGCGTAACAACACTAATCGTGACTCCTCGTGATTTCATTACCAAGTGGAGTGCATCAGAATTAAATGAGCGTTCCGCGGCTCAGGAGCATTTCATTGATTTATGTAGACTGCTTGGAGAACCTACGCCGATTGAGGCAGATCCGAAAGGAGATTTTTATTGTTTTGAGCGTGGGGCCTATAAGGACTCAGGCAGAGGAGGATACGCAGATGTCTGGAAGCGAGGCTTTTTTGCATGGGAGTACAAGCGAAGGCATTCAAACCTTGATGTCGCCTTTGATCAACTGCGACAGTATGCACTTGCCCTAGAAAATCCTCCTCTGTTAATTGTTTCGGACATGTATCGCTTCAGGATTCGTACCAATTGGACGAATTCAGTGAGCGAAACCCATGAGTTTGAATTGGGTGATCTCGTAGATGCCTCCGTTCGGGAGAAACTCAAATGGGCTATGTCAGACCCTGAACGGCTACGTCCCAAAGAAACGCGACAGAATCTAACAGAGCGTGCTGCAAACACTTTTGCTCAACTAGCACAATCACTCCGAGATCAAGGCCACGCGGCACACCAGGTCGCTCATTTTGTCAACCGTCTGGTCTTTTGCATGTTTGCGGACGACGTTGGTTTGCTCCCGAAAGAAATGTTCACGCGAATGCTCAGTCAAGCAGTACTTGAGCCAGAGGCGTTTGAAGAACTTTCCCATGATCTTTTTGAAGCAATGTCTACTGGGGGGCGTATTGGATTTGAAACGGTCAAGTGGTTCAATGGGGGACTGTTCCATGATGGAACCACTCTCCCAATGAGCAAGGAACAGATTCGCATTACACTTGAAGCCGCAAAACTTGATTGGTCAAATGTGGATCCTGCGATTCTAGGAATTTTATTTGAACGAGGACTTGATCCAGATAAACGTTCTCAACTTGGGGCTCACTATACCGATCGGGATAAAATTATGAGAATCATCAATCCGGTCATTATACAACCATGGCTGAACGAATGGGAAAAGTACAAGTCTCAAATTGCCGATTTTCTTATAAAAGCTCATTCTTCTCCATCTAAAACTGCCTCTTCACGGTATCGCAATCAAGCACAGTCATTGTTGAATTCTGTTTTAGAGCAGCTGAAGAACTTCGTTGTTTTGGACCCTGCATGTGGTTCAGGTAATTTTCTCTATCTGGCACTTCATTCTCTACACGACTTGGAGCATCAGATTCAGTTAGAAGCCGAAGCGATGGGACTTTCAAGATCTATTCCCACAGTAGGCCCAGCGAATGTGAAGGGAATTGAACTGAATGCTTATGCCGCCCAGCTCGCTCGTGTATCAGTATGGATTGGAGAAATACAATGGATGCGTCAAAATGGATTCTCCGGACATCAAGAGCCCATTCTTGACACCCTTGAAACGATTGAATGTCGGGATGCAATCTTAACAGATGATGGAGGGGAACCAGATTGGCCGCAAGCTGATGTTATCATTGGAAACCCACCGTTTTTGGGGGATCGGCGTTTACTCAGTAATCTTGGCAAAAAATATGTTTCAGAACTACGTAACCTATATCAAGACCGCGTTCCTCATTCTGCTGACCTCGTTTGCTATTGGTTTGTCAAAGCGGGCGAGTGCATGGCCCAATACAACACAAAGAGAGTTGGACTCGTCTCAACGAATTCCATCCGAGGTGGATCCAACAGGGAAGCTTTAGAGATAGCGTCTGATGGAAAAACGATTTTTAATGCTTGGAGTGACGAACCTTGGGTCATTGATGGTGCAGCTGTTTGAGTTTCATTGATTTGTATATCTCAGTCTGATGATCCATATGTCAATGAGTTCAAGCTTAATGGAAAATCTGTAGACGAAATCTATCCAGATCTCACTGGGAGGCAGGGTGATAGTGGAGTTAACATAACCAACGCAAAATCGCTCCATCAGAACGCTAACATTGCTTTCATGGGTGATATTAAAGGTGGCTCATTCAATATTTGTGGTGATCTTGCACGGAAATGGCTTCTATTACCTACGAACCCTAATGGTCGCCCCAACTCCGATGTCCTGAAGCCTTGGATAAACGGTTTGGACATTACGCGCCGCTCTTCCGATCAATGGATCGTTGATTTTGGATTTGATATGACAAAAAGCGAGGCAGCTCTATATGAATCCCCCTTTCAACATATTTTAGAACATGTTAAGCCAGAGTGGGAGCAACAGCGCGAAAAAAATAGACGGAATCATTGGTGGCTCCATCATAATCCGCGACCTAAAATGTGGCATGCACTCAGTGAGTATAAACGCTATATTGCTACCCCATGCACATCAAAGCATCGTTTATTTGTATGGTTTGATATAGATGTCTGCCCCAGTAATGCTCTGATTGCATTTGCCAGAGATGATGATACTACGTTTGGCATCCTTCACAGTCGATTTCATAAAATTTGGTCACTCCGTACGGGATCAAGCCTTGAAGATCGCCCGCGTTATACTCATACCACAACATTTAATACTTTCCCTTTCCCGGAACGACTTTCACCAAATGTCCCCGCTAACGACTACCAAGATGACCCACATGCACGGGCAATTGCCTCTGCTGCTCGTCACCTCGTTGAATTAAGAAATCGTTGGATGAACCCACCAGAATATGTGATGTGGATTAATGAACCTGTTGCTGGGTATCCACTACGAGTCGTTCCCAAGAATCAGGATGTAGCCAAAGAACTCAAAAAACGCACTTTGACCAACTTATACAATCGTCAGCCTCAGTGGCTTATTGATGCGCATGCTCAACTTGATGAAGCCGTAGCCAATGCTTACGGCTGGTCAAATCAGATCAATGATGATCAAGTACTCCGAAATCTTTTATCCCTTAATCGTAACAGGTCAAAAGGCTAGTTGACTCAACCGATGGCTTTTAGTGCAAGTTGGTCATAAGCCTTCTCAAAATTGTATGTGAGACTGTTTGCTTCTCATACATATGTATTAGCCCACTGACTTGTGTAACTTGCCATCTCGGGTTAAGCCTCAGTAATTAAGTTGCCACACTCGGAGAATATTCATCAAGGAATACACATCAGTACATACTGATCATTAGGATGTGAGGCAAACATCTTGAATTTTAGATAAAGATCATACATTATATGATAACCGTCTGATTGCATAATTATTTCTACAACATTCATTCCTTGAGGATAGATTCTTGAATCCATTTTTCTCCCTAAATATTATACAATTCGTCAAATTATCTATTCATTAGCCATGTAAATAAACAAAAAACAAAGTTTTGATTGTAATAGTTCGTTTTTTACATGAGATTACCTCCTGATCCCCACGAAATTGTAATGAGAATCATACAATCATCTGTCCCAAAGTTATGAAACGATCTAAAGTATATCTTGAAGACGATCATTCGCCAATAGAGACGATCAACATTGAGAATGATCTGACAGGATTAAAATTCTAGCTGAGAGACTTTTGATTCACCAATACTCAAAGTCCAATTGGATGCTACGTTAGGAGTAGATTTCATCTTCACTGGAGAATATATGTAAGGATTAAACGGAAACTTATTTATATTTTCTTCATTTAATCCCTCAATTACCAAGTATTAGGATAATTATCAAATTTTTTACTTTACAAAGTTTTGTTTAAATGTCCAAGAAGCGCACTCCGAGGCTGTTGTCTCTAATGAATGATTTACCTCATGGTCTTCTTGTGGATACTGCTTGGTTGACTGCACGAGGAATTGACTATAAATCTATACATTATTATGTGGAACAGAGGTGGATAGAAAGGATCGTTCGTGGTGTCTATCGCCGACCTCTGCCGAAAGGAGCGATCAGTACATACTTGCCATGGCAAGCCATTGCTATTTCATTACAACGGCTACATGGATATAATGTACACTTAGGGGGAAAGATTGCTTTAAATATCGCTGGACATTCCCACTATGTTATGATGGGCAAGTCTCAGCCAGTTCATCTCTATGGTGATGTCCCTCCATGGGTTAAAAGGTTGCCTGCAACAGATAGAATCGTTGTTAGGAATACGTCACTGTTTGGTGATAGCACACTCGGGATTATCGATAACCACCCCGTTCACCCTTCGCGACAGTGGGCTGTAGGCATTTGGCGGTGGCCCTTGAGAGCATCCAGCCCAGAACGTGCAATCCTTGAATTGATTGACGAGTTACCAAAGCACATTAGTTTTGAGTATGTACAGCTTACCCTTGAAATGATGAGGAATGCTGATCCCGAACTTCTAATGGAGTTACTCAAAATCTGCAGAAGCATAAAGGTCAAGCGATTATTTTTTGTTTATGCAGAATTCCTTGAATTAGATTGGGTCAAGGATTTAGATCCTGATCAAATTGATTTCGGTAAAGGTCCGAGGGCTCTGGTTCCGGGTGGAGATTTTGAATCAAAGTATCAAATCTCCCTACCCAAGTACTTTCTTAATCGATACTATGAAGGCTTCTGCTTCTGAATATCATTTGCTGTGGACAGACTCTGGTGGGGCATTAGAATTTTGGAGTACTTTTGGATCATAAACAAGTAGAATGAAGATTGGGAAGACCGCTTACATGATTAGAATGGCACAATTACATCCAGTGGAAACTCTATGACGCTTTTCAACTCAGGCTGATTTCGTGATTTGAGTTGTGATCATTAGCATAAAATTTTACATTCATCTATTTATACCCTCATTAACCATGTAAATCGATGAAAAACAAAGTTTTCATTTTATGAAAAGTTGACTTAACTGATGGTGATGTTACTAATGCATCATGTTGAACTATTTGATAGTCTGAGTTGATGTTCCTATGTCCTTGATTGATGATTCAAAATTCAATCGTTTATCTCAGGTCATCTCAGACTGAACGTTTTTGACTTAACCGATCTGTCTGAGACAAAATTCATCATTGTGGGCATCACTTTGTGTATACATCATGATCTTTGAGCCATCTCTCAGACACGAACTTTTTTATTCTTTCTTCATTTATTACTTCATTTACCATGTATTATGAATTTTTTTGAAGGTTTCATATTACAAACTTAATGATTATGTCTATTTCTCAGACTCAGAGTGCGAAAAATCTCATAAATGAGATTCCGCTAGGGTTTATTGTGGATTCCGCATGGTTCACCCTCAGGGGAATTGCCACTAAATCCATACATCACTATGTTCAGCAAGGCTGGATAGAGCGTGTTGTTCGTGGCGTTTACCGCCGCCCATTACCAGCACGGGGTAATGGTAATAATAGGGACCTACCATGGCAAACCGTACTCCTCTCTCTACAGCACTTGATGGGGTATAATGTTCATCTTGGGGCACACGGTGCTCTCGATATTAATGGTTCATCTAAATATGCTGAATTTGGAGATTCTCAACATGTTCATTTTTATGGTCATGCCCCTTCTTGGATAAGGCACTTGCATGCAAATAGAAAAATAATCATTCACAACGCCACGATGTTCAACAATAGCCCATTAGGGATCATTGAACATGCTGAAATATATTATTCTCACGATTGGGCAGAGGAGACATGGCAATGGGCGTTTAATGTATCACGTCCAGAACGTGCAATTCTTGAATTAATCGATATGTTGCCTAATAAAACTACCTTTGAATACGTCAAACATTTTTTCAATTGGTTAGACTGGATAAAACCTGATCTCATGATGGATTTGCTCAAGATCTGTCGCAGTGCTAAAGTTAAGCGATTGTTTTTTGTGTACATGGAGTTATTCAGACCAGAATGGATGAAAGATCTGAATCCTCATCAAATTGACTTTGGTAAAGGGCATCGAAGTCTTGTTCCCAATGGAATTTTTGACTCAACGTATCATGTATCCTTCCCAAAGGGTTTCATCAATCCAATTTACTATGATGGACGTAAAGTCTAAATATTTTCAACAAGTCAAGCTTCTCATGAAGATTCTACCAATTGTCTCTCAAGAAGTGAGATTTGCCCTTAAAGGTGGAACAGCGATTAACATGTTCTATCAAGATATGCCAAGGCTCTCCGTAGATATTGACCTTTCATGGCTTCCGACTGAAGATCGTAATACTTCACTCAAGAACATTGTATCTGCCCTTCAAAATACGGCAGATTTAATCTCTAAAAGTCCAAACGGAATTGATGCCAAATACAACAAGAGTAGGCGAACTGGACTTAATCAGGTTTATATTTTTCGTGATGAGATAGATATTAAAATTGATATATCAACCATTACTCGTGGAACGGTTCTGCCCACTCAAGTACTCCCCACATCCAAATCCGCCGCTGAAACATTCCAATTCATGGAGATGAAAATCGTATCCTTTGAGGATCTGTACGCTGGCAAACTCTGTGCAGCAATGGAACGTAAGCATCCCAGAGATCTTTTTGATGTCATGGTTCTCTACGACAACGAGGGGTTGAGTGACAAACTCTTCCGTGTATACATGGTGTATGTCGCTTGCTCAAAGCGACCTATGCATGAATCCTTGAATCCATCTGGAACGGTCCGTGAAGAATGGTATAATGATGATTTTGAAGGAATGAGTCTTATTGATGTCTCACTTCCTAAACTCGTTCAAACAGCACATAGATTACACAAAGATGTTTCATCTCGTCTTACCGGACCGATTGCTGAATTCCTTCTTTCACTGCACGATGCTGAGCCAGATTTTGGTTTACTCGGTTTCCCTGAGGCTATACATTTATCTGGGGTTCAATGGAAACTCCTCAATCTCAGAAAACTGATTCAACAGAATCCTAAAAAGCATGCAGAGCAACGTAATGCATTGGAACAGTTGTTCATGTAAAGGTGCTCATGACTCTTGGAAAATCCTGTTCAGAGAGTATCTTAGTACATTGTAGATCTTTATGACATTTTATGCATAATTCCATTGACTAAAGTGCTTCCATCCAAAACATTCAATCATTTTATACCAAGCGGTATTCTTCAATCTAAATGAATCTCTATTGTCAGAATCCCTCTCCTCGTGCGATCTCAAACTGGAGTGATATATTGAAGGCTAAAAACGAACATAAAGCTATATGTGGATATTCTTGGCACGCTCTATTGCATTCTCTGCATTGATCAGACGACCGACCAACGGAGTATCAGAAATCTCCCTACCCGTTTCATGCAAAATAGTATAGATGTCATCAGAAGTTAACTTTGGGTTGATGGACAGCATAACGGCCACCAATCCAGCAACGATAGGAGTTGCCATGGATGTTCCGCTTAACGTTTCATAGTCGCCGCCATGAAAGGTAGAGTGAATATCTACACCTGGAGCTGCCAGAGGTCTGGATAGATTGCCGACTGTATTGGAAAATGTCGCCTTGGAAAGAGTCTGGTCTACAGCTGCAATGGCAATAACACCCTCAATACTTGACGGATAATGACCCAGTGCATCTTCGTTAGAATTTCCTGCAGAGGCGACTACGATGACACCGCGTTCAAGGGCAAATTCTACAGCATGGAAGAGCACTCTTGGCTCTTCATCGGACCGTAAACCCAGTGACATCGAAATGACATCTGCATTCGCCTGAACAGCATCAATGACGGCCTGTGCAATCTGCTCAAGAGATCCATGACCACTCTTTGAAAGTGCCCTGAACCCCATGAGTTCAACAAAGCGACCTTCCCAGTTGAGGGAGGCAATTCCCAAACCATTGTTAGTCGTAGCACCAGCAAGTCCAGCACAATGCGTTCCATGTCCATTCCCATCGTTATGCACCCCTTCAACATAAACCATCTCTAAATCTTCGTGATCAGATTCAACGCCAGTATCTACGATGGCAATGCGTACTCTACGCTGAGGCTTTTCCTGTTTTAACACTTGTAGAGCTTCATGGCCTTGAACAGCATCCAATGCCCACTGAAGATCAACCAGAGGATCATTCTCGGGTACATTCTTTGATGTAGGATGTATCGCTTGCTCTGAAGGTGGAAGAAAAAGTTGTACAGCCTTATTGAGTTCAACATGATCAATATTCTCGGCATCTGCACGGAGGGCACTCATCATATCATGTACATGAGATTCGGAAACATGAACAAGATAAATCTGTGATAGGTCACGATCGTCTGAAAAAGCAACCGTTGGAAATGCTTGCTCCCAAGCATCCGCATATTGAGTGAGAATTCCTTCCACTTCCTCTATGGAATCATCAAGTCCCAATTCCACAAGAACGGACAGTGTTTCGTGATTCCAAACCGTTTGCCAAAGGTACTGTGCTCCAAAAAGAAGGCCCGATAAAATCAATGATGCCATACCAAGAATCATGTAAGGGCGTGCATGTTCGGCTAATTTCCTGACAGCCATATAGGCGGAGGCAATCAGTAAACTGATGCCACAATCTCGGAGCAATTCAATCCCGATTTGGATCAATCCATCGCCAGAGAAGAGTCGGATCATGACCGCAATCGCGGCCATGGCAAACCCTGTCAAAATCACCCAAGAGCCGTTATCTCTGTCAGAAATGCCAATAGCAATCAACAATAGAGCAGTACCAGTAACGATTGTCAGAGCATCCATCAACGAACAGTTGTATTTGCATAAACTACGTTTCTCTATACATGGGGTTGCATTTATCAGTATATTAGTACAGAAATTTTGATGTATCATGTCCTATATTCTCGCACTTGATCAAGGAACGACCAGTTCGCGTGCAATCATTTTTGACCGGGAAGGCTGTATCGTTGGAACTGCTCAACAAGAATATCCACAAATCTATCCCCAACCAGGATGGGTTGAACATAACCCGGATGATATATGGCAATCTCAGCAATCAGTTGCCAATGAAGTTCTACATTCCTGCGGCTTAGTGAGTCAGGATATTGAAGCAATTGGTATCACCAACCAGCGCGAAACTACGGTGATATGGGATCGAGAGACTGGTAGGCCGCTTCATCATGCCATTGTATGGCAGGATCGTCGTACCGCTGCCCATTGCGATCAACTGCGTGCTGATGGACTATCAGATATATTTCAGCAACGTACTGGACTTTTGCTGGATCCATATTTTTCAGGCACAAAAATAAAATGGCTTCTGGATCACATTCCCAATGCTGGTGATTTGGCAAAAGCTGGCCGTTTATGTGCTGGAACTGTTGATTCTTGGTTGATGTGGAATCTCACCAATGGGAGACATCATTGCACCGATGTGTCCAACGCAAGCCGAACACTTCTGTACAATCTACATACCCAAGAGTGGGACCAAGAACTCTGTGAGATACTAAGCATTCCCGTTGACATTTTACCTACCATTGTCCCCTCGTGTGGCATTATAGGAGAGACGGATTTCCTGGGTCATTCCATTCCCATTTCTGGCATTGCTGGTGATCAGCAAGCCGCCCTCTTTGGGCAGGTGTGTACCCAACCCGGCATGGTCAAAAATACTTATGGTACGGGCTGTTTTTTGCTCATGAATACGGGTTCTGATGCAATGCCCTCTACCCATCAGCTTTTGACCACTGTTGCATGGCAGGTTGAGAGCTCCATTGAGTTCGCTCTTGAAGGAAGTGTCTTCATCGGTGGTGCCGTCGTACAGTGGCTAAGAGATGAGTTAGGTCTGATCCGCCAGTCTTCCGATGTGGAACTGCTTGCATCCAAAGTAAACGATAGTGGAGGCGTGATGATGGTGCCCGCCTTCACTGGATTAGGAGCTCCTTATTGGGATCCTTATGCTCGAGGAACGATCTCTGGATTGACTCGAGGAAGCAATGCCTCCCATATTGCTCGTGCAGCTCTTGAGAGTATTGCTTATCAAAGTGCAGATGTCATCAAAGCGATGGAAGCAGATGCCAACATTCAATTGACTGAGGTTCGCGTTGACGGCGGAGCCACAGCAAATAATCTCCTGATGCAATTTCAGGCCGACATTCTTGATGTTCCTGTGGTTCGTCCAGTCGTGCGCGAAACTACCGCTCTGGGAGCTGCTTATCTATCTGGGATCGCCATTGGCTACTGGCCAGATATAGAAGTGCTGAGCAGCTTATGGCAAGTGGATCAGACCTTTGAGCCTCAAATGCCCCGTTCCACCGCCGAACATCTCATGGAAGCGTGGTCCGAAGCTGTTGAGCGGTCTAAACACTCACAATCGAAATCATCACAAACCTAGTCTTAGATCTATGAGTCCTTTCTTGGCAGAATTTATAGGCACAGGCATCCTTTTGTTGCTTGGCAATGGTGTCGTAGCGAATGTCATCCTGCAACAAACCAAAGGACATGGTGCTGGATGGATCACCATCAGTTTAGGCTGGGGCGTTTCTGTTTTTGTCGCTGTATTTATTGTAGCTAACTATAGCGGTGCACATATCAATCCTGCAGTCACGCTTGGGCTTGCTCTGGCTGGAACCTTTGATTGGAGTTTAGTCCCTCTTTATTTGACGGCCCAATTCTTGGGTGGTGCATTAGGTGCGTTCCTGGTATATCTGTTTTATTGGAATCATTTTCAGGTCACCGAAGATACTGATATCAATCGGGCCGTCTTCTGCACTGCCCCAGCCATCCGAAACAATGCCTCCAACTTCCTCAGCGAAATGATAGCTACCTTCGTGCTTGTCTTCGCTGTGTTATACCTTGTGGAACCTGAAATCGGACTTGGATCTTTGGATGCACTCCCCGTGGGAATCATTGTATTGGCCATCGGGCTTACGCTTGGTGGAACGACTGGATATGCGATCAACCCCGCCCGTGACCTGAGTCCTCGGATTGTCCATGCACTGGTTCCTCTCAAGCACAAAGGTGGAAGTGATTGGAGGTATGCATGGATTCCTGTCTTAGGACCCATTGCAGGTGGTTTGCTGGCTGGCTGGATCTTTCTACTGATCGGTAAATAGATCACTCAATTTGTGAAGTATCATTTTTTGAGATCATTCCATTTCGTCTTCATTCGCATGTAGCAAAATCATGAATTGATTGATCTCACTCCTTTGAGACTTTTGCAAAACCTCCCAGTCAACTCTAAAAAATACGTCACAGGTGCTTCAGAGCAATATTTCTACGAAAAATCTGAGGTTTTGCAAAAGCCTTCTTTTTCTAAGTATATACTTTCGCCAATAGTCTAAGACGACTTTTTCCTTGATTTATACATTATTGACAATCTATGATACTCTAAGATCTAATTATCGTTAACAATTTGCGGGGCTTCCGTTTTTTAAGTGGGTGAAGCACGAAAAAGAGGGTAAACGATCCGTG
>JAPOUL010000012.1 GCA_026708685.1 Bacteroidota bacterium | reverse complement strand
CGCGAGACTGCTCATAGCAGTATAAACATGCTCGTCAATCTCGGTTAAGTTTTTGATAACATCCATTCCATACCAAGCTCCCAGTGAGACTGCTTCCAGAGTAACAAGTACATCTGTGCTGACATTTACAAATTCTTCTACTGATACTTTTGTTCTTTTGGATTGATGAATGTCTGAACTCCGATTCGTGCTCGTTCGTTCAGGAAGCAGTTCCCCAAATCTTTCACCCAATGTTATCGCACCTATATCTGGTATGAAGTGGTTTGATTGAATCATACCACCCACACTTTTCCTAGTCAAGAATGATGCTCGTACTCCTACTGCAACAAGAGTCAACACACCGATTATGATTAAGGTAAGAACCATTTTTTTACTTTGCAAAATTATTCGAATGGACATGAATGGCTGGAATGTTAGCATTCCTAACCATCTCATTGAGAATGGTGACATCAGTCTTCATCATCATGTCCAGATCGCTCAGTTGTTGATCAATTTGCTGAACCAAAGCATCTCTTACTTCTATCGCTTGATCCGTTGGACGGAATGCTCCAATGGATGCATTGGTGGCTACCCCAGCTAATTTGTTATTGAGACGAATCGGAAAATTCAGCGGGTCTTGCCGGCTTTGGTTCTTTGTTTGGTAGAGAGTCTCTTCGATGGTTGTCATCCTCAGAATGAGATCCTGGGCAAACTGTTTGATCTCTTCGTGCTCTTCACCCAAACTGGGCATGATTCCTTGAATTTGATCGCGTACTGACCGAATGGTCTTGATGGCTTCATGAGTTTCCGTGAGCTGATCACGTATTTCAAGTAAAAACGTTAGCTGCACTTGAAGGTCATCTAACGTAGATGTTGAACGTGGATCTTTGAGAATCTCAAATTCGGTTTCAAGAGAGTCTTCTCCAACAATCAGAAGTGCACGATAGGATCCAGGGATGGCTCTCGGGCCTTGGATGGTTCCAGCCCACATGATAAGCCCCTCAAACGTTTCAGCATCCGCATAACGTAAATTCCATGAAAACTCATTCATTCCAGCACGGACGGGAAGATCTCCATCTTCTGCACGAAAACGCTTGATCAGGGTGTCGTCCATCTCCAGTATCTCCAAACTGGTGGTACTGGAATCGGGTGCTTCTTTGAACCAATATCGAAGATTCACACTCCCATCAACACGCCAAGTAGGGGCTGAATTATAGATCCAGTTTGAAGCATTGGTTGAAATATCGGTTAATTGGTACAGTAACGTAACATCGTCCATGACCCAAAAAGAGCGTCCCTGCGTAGCAACAATCAAGTCATGGTCTTTCCAATCTAAATCTGTGATGGGAACGATGGGTAAATTCTGCTGAAATGCATCCCAATTCTCGCCGTCATCAAACGATATATACAAGCCAGATTCCGTGCCAGCCCATAAAAGTCCTGCGTGAGAGTGATCAGGCTGAATCGCTCGAGTGAAGTGGTGTTCATCAATGCCGTTGACAATCATCTCCCAATCCATGCCATAATTTGTTGTCTTATAGATGTAGGGCGAAAAGTCATCCAATTTATACCTTGTGCCAGCAAAATAAGCAGATCCCTCCTGCGTCGGATGGGCAATCAAATCATTAATCTGCATCCAGTCTGGCATCCCCTCTGGGGTGATGTCTACCCAAGAAGCCCCACCATCACGTGTAAGGTGGACGAGTCCGTCATCGGATCCAGCCCAAAGTATCTTGGGATCATATGGACTCTCAGCAACAGAGAAAATCGTTGCATAGTACTCAACTCCCGTATTATCTTTTGTAATTGGACCTCCACTTGGGCCAAGTTTGGTGGAATCAGCACGAGTCAAATCTGGACTGATCATTTCCCATGACTGACCTTCGTTCGTGCTACGAAATAGGTGATTGCCTGCAGCATACAATACGTTATAGTCATGCTGTGAAAATAAAATGGGGAAGTTCCACTGAAATCGATACTTCATGCCCTCAGCCCCATGACCCATTGGGTTGTCGGGGTACACATTCACAGCTCGACGCTCGCCCGTCTTATGATTGACGCGTGTCATATAACCTCCATAAGAACCTCCATAGACAATGTCTGGATCGTCGGGTTTGGGCGCAAGCCAACCACTCTCACCACCTGCAGTAGGTTCCCATTCCCGTTCATTCAGACCGTCTGAGGTATGAAGAATACGTACGGTAGAATTATCCTGCTGTGCACCAAGAACCCGATAGGGAAAGTGATTGTCCGTGGTAACTCTATAAAACTGTGCAGTCGGCTGGTTGTAATAGGTACTCCAGTTTTCACCTGCATCAAAACTGACCTGTGCTCCCCCATCATCTGCAATAATAAGGTGACTTGAATTGTATGGATCAATCCATAGATCATGATGATCTCCATGGGGAGTATCTATGCTTGTATAGGTCTTCCCCCCATCCTTGGAACGCCAGAATTGGACGTTTAACACGTAGACAATATCTTCATTTTGTGTGTCTGCATAGATGCGGGTATAATACCATGCACGCTGTCTCAGATTCCGATCCTCGTTGATTTTTTGCCATGTGTCTCCACCATCATCTGACCGAAACACACCCCCATCCGTGGCTTCTACGATGATCCAGATTCGATCGGGGTTGACAGGAGAAATGGTCAACCCACTAATACCCAAAACCCCTTTGGGTAATCCATTATCCTTACCAGTGATTTCACTCCAAGTATCGCCCCCATCCGTCGACTTCCAAATTCCACTTCTTGGTCCACCACTTTCAAGGCTATACGGTGTACGAATGACTCTCCACGCATTCGCATAAAGGATTCTGGGATTGGACGGATCCATCGTTAGATCTACAAATCCAACTTCATCATTGATAAAAAGAATCTTTTCCCATGAATCTCCTCCATCTATGGATCTGAAGATTCCACGCTCATCGTTGGGGCCCGAGAGATGCCCCATCAACGCTGCATAGACCACATCGGAGTTTTTGGGATGAATTCGGATACGAGGAATCCGATGGCTATCCGAAAGTCCTTTATGTTGCCATGTACGGCCAGCATCTACGGATTTATAAATGCCGTAGCCATGAGAAACATTTCCACGTACGGTTTTTTCCCCGCCTCCGACGTATATCACATTGGGATCCCAAGTACTCACAGCGACCGCCCCAATGCTACCACCAAAGTAACCATCCGATATATTTTCCCATGAGGCACCACCCGTTGTAGATCTCCACACACCCCCACCCGTTGCACCAAAGTAGGCTTTCATAGGTTGTCCGGGGACTCCTGAGACAGCCGCGGACCGACCACCTCTGTAGGGTCCGATGCTTCGGAAGTTTAATTCGCTGTAATAGGTTGAATCGTAAGGTTGAGCTGAAACATCAACAGGCCAGAGTAAGAAAACAAGTGAAAACCCGAAAGTAATTTGTAGGAAATAATTATGCGGCATAAGGTCAAAAATGAACAGTGGAACCTTAAATATAGTCACTTGATACGGATATTTCTTCATTTAGAGTGTGCACAAGTCAACCCGCGATAGTTATGGGGCTTATATACCTGAGTAACGGAGCATCTGGCGAGGACACCGAGAAAACGCCAAAATCTCTTGAAATTCTATCCCAAAATGCTTGTTTTTCTCGTGCGTTTGTTGTAGATCTGTTGTTAGACACAAATAACCAGATTTATGGCACAGAAAGGACCAGACAAAGCCTTCCGAATCGGCATGTCGTGCAGGACATCGTCGTTGAGCAGCACCCGCAGGTGCACATGCAGTTCAAGTGCGAGTTCACGTCTCCCGATGACGCGTTACTGTGCGACACTGTCGACCAGAAGGCTGCCTGTGGGAAAGAGTTTTGGAGCGAGGCTCAGCTACCGTTAGAAACGGTCTACTATATGAGCTTCTCTGCGACCTACAAGGTCGAAGGGAAACAGATAGACCCAGAGAAATTCAGGATAGGGCGGACAGGGAGTAAAGGGACGACTGGCAGTGGAGAAGGCTCGTGGGCATGGTGTTCACTGGATCAGGTCACGCCGATCGGTGCGGGGGGTGGAGAGGTAGGCTTCCCAGAACAAGTTGGCAGGCTGTGGGTTTCAGCGAAAGATGTGCTAATAGCCTACTCAATTCGTCCCTTAGCCCAAGATGCTAAATCCAGATCTATTCCAGCCCCTCCCCCAGCAAGAGGGGGCGTACGTCTACGATGATGGAGACCGAGGACCGGCGGAGTTCTTTCATGGGCGCAAAGACATACGGGCACGATTTCACCGCGTACTTGCTACTGCACATGCCAAGAAAGCGGGGACGACGTTTCTGGTGCAGGGTGCGCCAGGGGCGGGCAAGTCCGCACTGCTACACCAGATGTGCACTGAGTCCGAAGGCTGGGTACTGGCAAACATCGGGGGACCGGAACTATGGAACCCAGTTGCGATGGCCCAGGCACTGGGGAAGTCCTACACCGTGACCCGTACGATCTCGGGCGGGGTGGAGATCAAAGTCTTTTCTGGCGGTGTGGACAAAGAGGTCGCAGGTTCCGCGACACCTGGAGAAGTTCTGCGCCGACAGGCCCCCCCGACGGGGGTGATCCTCGTATTTGATGAAGCACAGACTCTCCCCAAAATTTCAGCGCATGTCGAAATGGAGGCGACCGCCACGCTAAACGCGATTCACAACGGCTTGCTCGGTGCACCCGTAGTGCTTCTCACCGCGGGGTTAGGGACCACCAAGATTGCCTATAAAAAAATGGGCGTGTCCCGATTCAAGCGCGGCTGCGTGCATCAAATCGAGGCGTTGGGACTGCAGGCACAGCAGGCGGTGATCCGCGACTGGCTAACGATTGCGGGTGGGGCGAAAGGCGATGTGGACCCGTGGATTGATGCCATCACAGAGAAGTCCCATGGATGGCCCCAGCACATGATCTGCTATGCGTTATGTGCGAAGGATGTACTTGACCAGACAGGCGGTGAGATGAGTAGCGCGGCGTTAGAAGAGGTGCTCGCATTTGGGGACCATGATAGAGCCGCGTACTACGCAGGGCGCGTGGATGGGCTAAAGCAGTCCGACATCGTGCGCATCGCACAGGTATTCTCGGGGGTAGCTCCAAGTGAGCACATGTCTAAAGAGGATATTATCGATTCTCTGCAGTACGGGCAAGATCAGGCATGTGCAGAAAAACTATTTGAGGACCTGCTACACAGGGGCGTTATCGCCCACACGACGGTTGGTATGTATCAGAGCCCCATCCCATCGTTCCACAGATGGATTGTGCAAAACTTTGGGAAGGATCTTGGCAAAGGGTAGCGCTGGGGTTGGGAGCGGTAGATGTTGTGAGCATGGATCATCATGGGAGCCTATGGAATCATTTTGAGAGCGTGATTGACTGGGTTAAGTCCACATTCAGGCAATATAGAAAAGAAATGAAAGTGCAACCGTGGGGGGATTAATACCATGACTATATAGATACGGGGCACGAAAACAAACCCGTAAAGCATGGACTCTTTTAGTGTTCAACCAAAACATGCTTCACGAAGTGGAGCTAAGCGGAGTCGAACCGCTGACCTCCTGAGTGCGATTCAGGCGCTCTACCAACTGAGCTATAGCCCCATTCCCATATAAACGATGATCCCCCCCATTCTGCTCCAATAGATCATCAGTCCGTAGTACAAGATGTGAAATCACCCCACATTTTGCAAGATCAAACCTACATCAATGAAATCTGTATAATTCCGTTCATTTAGTACCCTACCTGACATGAACACTATCTCCAAGACCTCAACCAGAGATTATTTCGGAACCCGAACTTCATTTGAATCTCCAGACGGCCTCACATGGATGTATCGTTTGGATTCACTGGATATAGATGCATATTCCATTGAGCGGCTCCCCTACTCTATTCGAGTGATGCTAGAAGCAGTGCTTCGTGGCTGTGACGGATTTATTGTAACCCCCGATCATGTTGAGCAACTCGCTCAATATAACCCCAAAGCACCACTACGTGCCGAAGTCCCATTCTCACCAGCTCGAGTCTTATTACAAGACTTTACGGGTGTACCTGCAGTGGTTGACCTTGCTGCGATGCGTAGCGCAATGGCACGAGCAGGAGGAAATCCATCTACGATCAACCCCCGCGTTCCAGTGCATCTCATCATTGACCATAGTGTTCAGGTTGACCATTATGGAATTCCCGACGCTCTGCGATTAAACTCCGATCATGAGTTTCGGCGCAACCGAGAGAGATATGAATTTCTACGATGGGGGCAACAGGCATTTGATAACTTTTATGTGGTCCCACCCGCCAGCGGAATTTGTCATCAGGTAAACTTAGAATATGTCGCCCGATGTGTTTGGACTGGGAAAGAAGATCATGATGTGGTTGCATTCCCTGACTCACTGGTTGGTACTGATTCACATACAACCATGATCAATGGTCTGGGAGTCATGGGCTGGGGAGTGGGAGGGATTGAAGCAGAAGCCGTCATGCTCGGCCAACCGATCTATATGTTGATGCCCGAAGTGATTGGATTTCGTCTCACGGGTGCACTTCCAGACGGAGCCACAGCAACCGACATGGTTCTGACCGTTACACAAATGCTTCGCTCCTATGGGGTCGTAGGCAAGTTTGTTGAATTTTTTGGACCTGGGATTCAAGCACTTTCAGTTCCTGACCGTGCTACCATCAGTAATATGTCACCAGAGTATGGTGCTACCATGGGATTCTTCCCCATTGATGATGTGACCTTAAAGTTTCTTCGCCGTACTGGACGAGATAAGAATTTGATTGGTTTAGTTGAGCATTATACCAAAGAGCAAGGGCTATTTCTGACCACCAGTTCTCCTGAACCCGAATACTTGGATGTTCTTACTTTGGATTTATCCGATATAGTTCCCAGTGTTGCTGGACCAAAAAGACCGCAGGATCGAATTGCAGTTCCCAAACTCGGTACCTCTTTTCAATCATCCTTCACTGCACCCACTGGTCCTCAAGGATTTGGTCGTCAAGAGAATGATCTCCAACATACGGTTGAATCTGATGACCTGCCCAATCCGCTCCGACATGGAGATGTGGCGATTGCGGCGATCACAAGTTGCACCAACACAAGCAATCCAAGCGTCATGATCGGTGCAGGCTTGGTTGCTAAAAAAGCGGTTGAGTATGGTCTCAAAGTTCCTCCTTATGTCAAGACAAGCCTTGCCCCTGGATCTAGAGTCGTCACAGAGTATCTTCAGAATGCAAACTTAATGCCCTATCTGGCCCAACTTGGATTTGACCTAGTTGGGTATGGTTGTACCACTTGCATTGGAAATTCTGGTCCTCTTCCGAAAGCCGTGAACGATGCCATTCAGAAAGGAGACTTGGTTGTCTCTGGTGTCCTGAGTGGTAACCGCAATTTTGAGGGACGTATCCATGCCCAAGTTCAGGCCAATTATTTAGCATCTCCTCCACTGGTTGTCGCTTATGCTCTTGCAGGTACGGTTGATATTGATCTCTCCTCAGATCCTATTGGACAAGATCTCAATGGTCAAAATGTCTACCTTAGAGATATATGGCCATCAGCTGAAGAAATTGATGCATTGATTGAAGCTACGATTACACCCGATCTCTTTCTGGAAGAATACGGCGGAATCGAGACCTCTAATGAAACATGGAATGCTATTGAAATCCCAAGCGGCTCGCTGTACGAGTGGAATCTCAGTTCCACCTATGTACAAGAACCACCTTTCTTTGTGGGACTGACTCGTGAACCCTCCGACGTAGCTCCCATTGAAAATGCCCGTGTACTCGCAAAATTAGGCGATTCCACTACAACGGACCACATCTCACCTGCTGGAGCAATTGCCCGTGAATCTCCCGCCGGGATCTATCTTACTGGAAAGGATGTCCTTCTCCGAGATTTTAACTCCTACGGTGCACGTAGAGGGAACCATGAAGTGATGATGCGTGGCACGTTTGCCAATATCCGCATCAAAAACAAACTGGTTCCAGGAACCGAAGGTGGAATCACAAAATGCTTCGCCAATGAGGGCGAAATCATGCCGATCTATGATGCTGCCATGCACTATCAACAAACTGGTATCCCACTGATTGTTTTAGGTGGTAAAGATTATGGTATGGGATCAAGCCGGGACTGGGCCGCGAAAGGGACCATCCTACTCGGTGTTCGTGCTGTCATTGCAGAAAGTTTTGAACGCATTCATCGTTCCAACCTCATTGGTATGGGAGTCCTTCCACTGGAATTCCTGTCTGGTGAACATCCCGATTCTCTTGGATTGGATGGAAGCGAAAGTTACAGTATTCAAGTTCCTGACTCTGCAGGGACCATCGTGGATGTTGTTGCCATCAGCGATGATGGAAAAGAAACACGATTTCAAACGCAGTCACGACTGGACACCCCCGTAGAAGTGGAGTACTATCGTAATGGTGGGATCCTCCATTATGTACTTCGTGAGTTCTTATCGGAAGAGTGACCTCCTCCTCCTGGTGTCTCAATGCGTAGGATGTCACCGGGATAGAACCTTCTTGTAAAGTGACCTGAAAGAAGGGTTCTCTGTCCATCAGCAGAGATCCGAAGATTCTTTCCCTTACGACCTGAACCTCCACCATACAACCCCCATGGTGCATGGTGTCTTCGTTCACTGAGCATGGTAACAACAGCCTCTGCCAAGAACCTATACTCACGCACGATCCCCTCTCCCCCCTGAAACCGTCCTCCTCCTCCACTTCCTCGGATGAGTCCGTACTCGTTGATCTGAAACGGATATTGCATCTCCAGTGCTTCAACAGGAGTATTGCGGGTATTGCTCATATGGACATGAACCCCACTTAATCCATGTGCATCTGGTGCCGCTCCCATCCCACCACCAAGGGTTTCATAGTAAGCATAGGGGCTTCCATCTGCACTGTTACCACCAATGGTGAGATTGTTCATCGTCCCCTGACTTGCAGCTGGAATTTTATCTGGAAATGCCTTTGATAACGCTCCAAGTACGATATCCGTAATACGTTGCGATGTTTCTACATTCCCACCTGCAACCGGTGCAGGCCTTGATGCATTCACCAATGTATCGGGTGGGGACTGAACACGAACAGGGCGAAAGCAACCTGCATTGATCGGAATTTCGTCTTCCATCAGACATAGAATCACATAGTAACATGCGGATGTCGTCACAGCCATAACCGTATTCAAAGGTGCATCCAACGTTCCTTGTGTACCCGTAAAATCAAAATATATATTGCTATCCTCAATCTTCACTGTAACATGGATAGGGGCAGATTTATTATCGGGTAACTCTATTTGATCCTCGTATCGGTAGACCCCATTGGGCCATGATTCAATCGTAGCACGCATGATACGCTCACTGTAGTCCATCAGACTGGATGCATACGTACATACTTCTTCCCGTCCAAATTCATGGATCAGCGACTCCAACCTCCGCTGTCCAACGGCATGAGAAGCTTGTTGTGCTGACAAATCTCCTTTGCGCTCCATAGGCGTTCGCACATTGGCAAGGAGCATGGACAGAACGCTCTCATTGAGATGCCCCGCATCACAGAGTTTGATGGGAGGAATGATCAGCCCTTCCTGAAAAAGTTCACTCGATAACGGGAGTGATCCTGGGCTCATTCCTCCAACATCCGCATGATGTGCTCGACTGGCGATGAAAAATACGAGATCATCATGGGCAAAGACGGGGGAGATCATGGTAAGGTCTGGCAGATGATTGCCCCCATCAAATGGATCATTCAAAATCACGATGTCACCCGGTTTCCAGTCGGAAAAGGTTCGCAGGGCAGCAGCACAGCTCGCAGGCATGGCTCCAAGGTGTACGGGAATGTGGGCAGCTTGGGCCACCATGTTTCCGTGAGCATCAAAAACAGCACATGAATAGTCTGCACGCTCCTTGATATTCGGAGAGTGCGCTGTTCGCCTTAGCGTCACCCCCATCTCTTCGGCAACACCAATAAAACGATGCCTGTAAATCTCTAAAACGATAGGGTCCATGTTCATCAATCATACCGATGTTGAAGGGGCATCTACATTGAATGTTTTATTCATATGCCTTGTGATCAGCTCCATTTTTAGATCTGATCCTCCATAGATCACTTAAACACTGTAGTCTGAGGATATGGTCAAATCATCCAACAATTGCATGAATGGGCAAGTAGCCTTAATGTATGGTCATGTCCTACATGTGAATGGTTTATATGACCATGACTGAGTCCATCGCTCACCATGAAACGTATTTGAAAGGTAAAGAATTCAGAAATTTCATATCATGCTGTCATAAAAATTTGAACGATTGGACTCCTACTGGACTTCTACATCGTAGGCAATGTAGAAGTCCATATACCGTGCATTTAAAGGAACAAGTCATGCTACAATTGATTTACGAGATTTTTGTATCAACATTCTGCAACACCAGATACTTTATCTCTATCCTTTTCTTTCATCTTGAATATATTCCTTTCAGGAAATGAAGTCCATACCGTGTAGCCTCGTCCTACTTTTGGGGATCTTCTTAATACATTATGCATCGGCACAAACTGTGTATACTATCAATAACTCAGATAATAACCCGACCCTTAACCTGCTGAGTAACCCAGAACCGATTAAAGGGTGGAACCTTGGAAGTTTCAATGTGGTGTTGGGAGAGAAGCCTACTGGCGATGTGACCGTCACCATTACTGGGATGGAAAATGGAGACATCTTTCTAACAAAGACCTCATTCACTTTTACAACGATAAACTGGCTGGGACCACAGCATGTAAATGAGTATCTTTATGCTGATACTGATACTCAAAATGATCAATTTGACATCACTTTTACAGCATCTGGCGGCGGGTACAACAATGTGACACAAATACTTCGCTACAATATTACCGACCGAATCAGTGATCCTGGAATCTATTTAGTCGAACAAGATTATTCCGAAGATGCCAGTCAATCTATACATGCTAATCTATTAGTTCCGCCTACGGTTGATGTTACTGTCACTGTTTCGGGCCATGAAGGTATCCTTGACGTAGTAGGGTCACCCGTTTTTACCTTCACACCTCAAAATTGGTGGAGACAGCAAGGAATGCATGTACTTGGGATTAAGGATGCCAATTCAACTGATGATACATTCACACTGACATTGACTGCTGCGGGTGGTGAATACGATGGGATCACCAAAACCTCTATAGCAACGGTTCGTGATAGAGATAATGCGAGCGCAGCCATCCGAGATCACCCCAAAAGGATTAATTCAACCGATCCATTCAATGCAACGATTTTCTTCTCTGAATCAGTAACCGATTTCGTCACAAACGATATAACCATTACTGGAGGTACTAAAGGAATGCTATCGGGCTCTGGGAGATCCTACTCCATTCCAATCACTCCAAGTGGTGATACCGATGTGGTCATCTCCATCAATGCTAATTCTGTCACTGATGGTAATGGTGATACCTTCCCCTCTAAACAACAGGATGTCACCATTATCTGGGATTCAACTCCTCCAAGTGTGAGCATCAGAGGTGTTCCAAGAAAAATCTACAATACTGCTGAGCTGGCAGCCGTTTTTACGTTTGATGAATCCATTTCTGATTTTACGATCGATGATATTACTGTTGATGGTGGAACTAAGGGGACTTTGCAGTCCTTTAATCTAAACGAGTATACGCTCACATTCACACCAAGTGGTGATACCGATGTCACGGTTACAGTGGTTGAGGATGCTGCTACCGATGGGCTCAACCGAGGGCCGACCTCGGCGGTTTCTGCAACATCCATATGGGATGTTGTACATCCCACGGTGGAGATAACGGGTATTCCAGAGAAGATCAATTCTACCGATCCTCTTACCGCCGTCTTTACCTACAGCGAGTCCGTGACAGGATTTGATGGCGGGGATATAAGAGTGACGGGTGCCAAGAAGGGCACATTATCAGGTAGTGGCAATAGTTACTCGCTTGTCATCACTCCATCAGGGAATGCTGATGTAGTCGTTGTGGTTGTTGAGTCCTCGGCATCGGATGGTGTAAATAATGGCCCGACCAGTGACGTTTCGTTTACTGGTATGTGGGATGACTCTGCGCCATCTGTTACCATCACGGGTTTACCCGAGAAAATTCGTTCTACGGCTGGACTAACGGCAACCTTTACGTTTTCGGAAACGGTGACTGAATTTGTGACGGCAGATGTAGATGTGAAGGGCGGCACCAAGGGGGCCTTCACTGGAAGTGGAAAGGACTATACGCTGGCGATCACACCATCGGGGAATGCCGATGTTGTTGTCACGGTTGCCGCGAATGCGGCTACCGATGGTCTCAACAGCGGACCGACAAGTGAAACCTCGTTTACATCTCAATGGGACAACTCTGCTCCGTCCGTTACCATTACCGGCTTGCCCGAAAAGATTCGTTCCACGGCTGGACTAACGGCAACCTTTACGTTTTCGGAAACGGTGACTGAATTTGTGACGGCAGATGTAGATGTGAAGGGCGGCACCAAGGGGGCCTTCACTGGAAGTGGAAAGGACTATACGCTGGCGATCACACCATCGGGGAATGCCGATGTTGTTGTCACGGTTGCCGCGAATGCGGCTACCGATGGTCTCAACAGCGGACCGACAAGTGAAACCTCGTTTACATCTCAATGGGACAACTCTGCTCCGTCCGTTACCATTACCGGCTTGCCCGAAAAGATTCGTTCCACGGCTGGACTAACGGCAACCTTTACGTTTTCGGAAACAGTGACTGAATTTGTGACGGGTGATGTGGATGTGAAGGGCGGCACCAAGGGGGCATTCACTGGAAGTGGAAAGGACTATACGTTGGCGATCACACCATCGGGGGATGCTGATGTCGTTGTTACGGTTGCCGCGAATGCGGCTACCGATGGCCTCAATAGCGGACCGACGAGTGAAGTCATAAAAACCGTCGTCTGGGACGATCAACCTCCCACTCTAACGATGAGCGGGGTTCCTGCAAAGATCAACGCAGCGACCAATTTTACTTCCACCTTTACCTTTAATGAACCCGTACAGGGATTTACGATTCAGGATGTAACGGTTACTGGAGGCACCAAGGGGGCCTTCTCTGGAAGTGGAAACCAGTATTCACTTGTCATCACGCCAACTGTCAATACCGATGTCACCGTCATGGTGGACGCGAATGTGGCAACCGATGGTCTCAATACAGGGCCGTCCAGTGCAGTTTCCATGACAGCAACATGGGACAACCTTCGCCCCTCTGTGACGATCGGTGGTGTCCCCAGTCAGATCAATACGACGACTGCCTTCACTTCAACATTCACCTTCAGCGAAGCTGTCAGTGGATTCTCTACCGACGATGTCAGCGTGAGCGGTGGAAGAAAAGGGGATTTCACATCCACTAGTGCAACGCAATACTCACTAGTCGTTACCCCCTCTGGAAACACCAATGTTGTCGTCACGGTCGCTGCGAATGTAGCCACCGATGGGATCAACAGTGGCCCCGCCAGTACCGTCTCTGCCACTGCAACATGGGAAAGTGAGCGTCCGACCGTGTCGATCAGTGGCGTACCGAACAAGATCAACTCTACCAGTTCTCTAACTGCCACCTTCACATTTTCAAAAGGTGTTACGGGTTTTTTGGCGACAGATGTGACCGTCACCGGTGGCACATCAGGAACATTCACGCCAGTGAGTGCCACCGTGTACAGGATGATCATTTCGCCCACTGGAAACGTAAATCTAGTAGTCACCGTCAACCAGAATGCTGCCACGGACGGTCTCAATTCGGGGCCGCCTGCAAGCGTTTCCGAAACGGCTACATGGGACAGCAGCCGGCCCACCGTTGCCATCAGCGGAGTTCCGAATTCCATCAACTCCACAACCCCCCTGACTTCAACCTTTACATTCAGTGAACCCGTCAATGGATTCTCTACCGATGATGTGCAGGTGACTGGAGGCTCAAAAGGAGTATTCACGCCCGTCAGCTCAACGGTGTACCGGCTCACCATTACGCCCTTTGGTAATGCCAATTTGGTTATCACCGTAGCGGCGAATGCTGCAACGGATGGAATCAACCTAGGCCCAGCAACCGCTTCCTCACACACTGCCACCTGGGATAACAGTCGTCCAACCGTTTCCATCAGTGGGCTACCCGAAAGGATCAACGCTACGGCTACCCTTACAGCGACATTTACTTTTTCGGAGCAGGTGACGGGTTTTATCACCGATGATGTGGCGGTGACGGGTGGGACAAAAGGGGCATTCACACCGGTCAGTTCGACCGTTTACAGACTTACCATTACACCCTCTGGCAATGCCAATGTGGCAGTCACCGTTGTTGAGAACGCCGCCACAGATGGTCTCAATTCAGGCCCAGTGACTGCTACATCGCAAACAGTCGTATGGGATAACAGTCGCCCCACAGTCACGATCAGTGGTCTACCTGATAAGATCAATTCTACTGCTACCCTTACAGCGACCTTCACCTTTTCGGAGCAGGTGACGGGTTTTATCACCGATGATGTAGCAGTGACGGGTGGAACAAAGGGAGCATTCACTCCTGTTAGTGGAACCGCTTACAGACTGACCATTACACCCTCTGGCAATGCCAATGTGGTGGTCACCGTTGTAGCGAATGCGGCCACGGACGGTCTCAATACAGGCCCTGCAACTACTCTTTCAGCTACTGTGCTCTGGGATAATAGTCGCCCTGATATAACCATTACCGGCGTTCCCAACTCTATCAATTCAACGAATGCCTTCACGGCCACCTTCACCTTTAGTGAGGCGGTCAGTGGATTCTCCATTGGAGATGTCAGTGTATCTGGGGGAACTGCAGGAGCATTTACTCCGATCAGTGCAACCGCTTACAGACTGACGATTACACCTTCTGGCAATACCAATGTGGTCGTTACTATTGTTGAGAACGCCGCCACAGATGGTCTCAATTCGGGCCCCTCAAGCCCAGTTTCGGCAACGGCCGTTTGGGAAAGTACTCGTCCAACTGTAAGCATCAGCGGAGTACCCAACAAGATCAACTCTTCGGCTACCATTACAGCCACCTTCACCTTTTCGGAGGATGTGACTGGATTTGAGACGGGTGATGTGGAAGTCACTGGGGCAAACAAGGGAGACTTCACAGCTGTCAGTACAACCGTCTACAGACTTGCCATTACTCCATCAGGAAACACCAATGTCGTCATTACAGTCGCTGCCAATGCGGCGACCGACGGTCTCAATACGGGCCCATCCACCCCCGTCTCCACAACTGCAATCTGGGACAGTACTCCCCCCACTGTATCCATCAGCAATGTACCGAATCAAATTAACTCTACAGTGCCCTTCACATTGACTTTCACATTCAGTGAGGATGTCAATGGATTCTTTACTGAAGAAGTGACGGTGAGCAATGGAATCAAGGGAGAGTTTACTCCCGTCAGTGCGACCGTCTATCGTCTTGAGATCACACCATCGGGGAATGCCAATGTCGTCATCACGGTAGCTGCCAATGCCGCTTCCGATGGTCTGAATACGGGCCCTGCAACACCCGTTTCTGTTACCATTGTATGGGATGATGATCGCCCTGCCGTGACTATAAGTGGAGTACCCGAACGGATCAACTCTGCGACTGCTTTCACCACTACATATACCTTTAACAAGGCGGTGTCTGGGTTTGAACATGGTGATGTGGCGGTGACGGGCGGTGTCAAAGGGGAGTTCACTGCTGTGAATACAACCGTCTATCGTCTGGTGGTCACCCCATCCGGCAATGCCAATGTCGTCATTACAGTCGCTGCCAATGCGGCGACCGATGGTCTCAATACGGGGCCTGCAACGGCTATTTCAGCAACCGCTGTTTGGGATAGTAATCCTCCTGCCGTTACGATTGCAGGTATTCCAGAGAAGATCCGTGATACAACTCCGCTGACAGCTTCATTTACCTTTAACGAGGCAGTAACAGGCTTTGAACATGGTGATGTCGCGGTGACGGGTGCTGTCAAAGGAGAGTTCTCTGCCGTGAGTGCAACCGTCTATCGTCTGGAGGTCACACCCTCTGGCAATACCAATGTCATCATCACAGTAGCTGCCAATGCCGCGACCGATGGTCTCAATACGGGGCCTGCAACGTCTGTATCAGCAACCGCTGTTTGGGATGGTGATCATCCTACCGTCACGATTACAGGTGTTCCAGAAAAGATCAATACCGTGATGCCGATGACATCCACCTTCACTTTCAATGAGGCAGTGACGGGATTTGAAACTACTGATCTATCGGTCGTTGGTGGAACAAAAGGAGCCTTCACACCCGTCAGCTCCTCTGTTTATACACTCTTGATCACTCCATCTGCAAATACCTCTCTCACTGTAACCGTTGCAGCAAATGCTGCCACAAACGGTGTCCATGAGGGGCCATTAAACGCAGTCTCTGCCACTGCACTCTGGGATAGCGATCCTCCCACACTGACGATCACTGGCCTGCCTGAAAAGATCAATTCTATCGGTGACCTGACGCTTGCCTTTTCTTTCAGTGAGGAGGTGGAGGGGTTCACCACAGAGGATGTCACCGTTCTTGGTGGGATGAAAGGAGCGTTCTCTGGAAACACGGATCGTTATACGCTTGTCGTTACTCCGACCCAAGGATCTGATCTGACTGTAACCGTTCAATCCGATGCTGCCTCAGACGGTCTCAATCTCGGTCCATCCAACGCTGTATCAGCAACAGCGATCTGGGATCATCGTGCTCCAACACTTGCCATTACAGGTGTTCCAGCGAAAATCAATTCCGTGGACGACTTCACGGCTACGTTTACATTCAGTGAGAATGTAACGGAGTTTGATGCTACAGATGTAGCGATCACTGGTGCTACCAAAGGTTTCTTCACATCTGTAAATGCGGCCGTCTACACGCTGGTGATCACCCCAACTGGACAAAAAAACGTCACCATACATGTGGAGGCAAACACCGCAACCGACGGGCTCAATACTGGTCCTCCAAGTGCAATATCTGCAACTGCACTCTGGGAAAATAATGCAATGTTGGTCATCAGTCCAATGAATTTAACGATCGTAGAAGGGCAAAGTGGACGCTATTCTGTCAAGTTGGGTACGTTGCCTTCAGAGCCTGTTACGGTTACAGTCAGCGGACCATCTCCACATGTGACGATTGATACTGATATGGATGCCACTGGGAATCAGTCCACGATGAAATTTGATGCAATGACATGGGATGTTGATCAGGCGGTCATGGTGTATGCTAACGAAGATGATAATGGACTTGACGATATGGTCATTTTGAAGAATGAGGCTTCAGGAGGTGAATATGAATCTGTATCCGAAGATGTTCAGATCACGATTACTGATAATGATCCAATCGCTCTGCTCGTCACTCCAACGATATTAACTGTTGAGGAAGAATCATCAGCGACCTATACGGTCCAGCTGGCAACTCTGCCGTCGGGAACGGTAACGGTCATCGTTGGCGGTATCTCTGGCAATGTACTGTCGGTGGATACAGATGTATCCACGAATGGAGATCAGAGGGAGTTATTCTTTACGGTGCAGAATTGGAATCAGATGCAGACGGTCATTGTATATGCTGCCGACGATGCAGATATCCATGCTTCACCTACGTTATTGACCAATACTGCATCTGGAGGTGGATATGAATCCGCCAGAGTGGAGACGGTGGAGGTAACGGTCCTCCCCATCAATGATGCCCCATTCCTATCGGGTGCGATTCCTGAACAAGTGCTCACAGAAGGAGGGATACCACTTCAGCTGGACCTGACACCATTTTTTGGAGATGAGGATGGAGATATGCTGAGCTATAGTGCCCAATCTGCCGATCAAAATGTTGTTCAAGCAGATATACAGGGAACGCTTCTGGTGCTGTCACCCATCCTGTATGGTTCTGCAACGGTATCAATTATGGCCCAGGATCTTCAAGGCCTTCGTGCGACTCAAGAGGCGCGGATTCGCGTTACTGATGATCCACAGCGTGATGTTCTCGAAAACATGATGGCGGCAATGATGCGCAATCATCTGGCAAGCGTTCGAACCGCGATGAATACCAGAATAGAGGCAGGACACTGCTATTCAACTCAGATTGAAGTCATGGGGCATGTGATTCCCACTCGGTCCAGTCAGCTGATGACCACGTTGCATCAGTTACGGTCTCGTCTTTATAAGCCCGATAGGTCTTTATCTGGGGTACAGATGAGAAGGTCACCCGAGAGGTCTTCTATGGATTCCCGTCCATTTGGGTCGTCCCTTGGCTTTGGGCATGTTTCTCATACGAATGCAACGAATTTTCTTATCGGTTGGGGTGATTTAGATCACAATTCATCGTGTTCGCAGGGGGGTAGACGCTGGACGATATGGGGGCAGGGAGACCTTCAGGCATTTAGTGCAAAACCTCAACAGGCACTGCTCAATTCAAAGTATGATGGTCATGTACGGACTGCATTTCTGGGGGTTGACACCCATCTTGGAGCACAATGGCTTGTGGGGCTGTCTGTTTCCCAAAGCATGTCCAGTGGTGACTGGTATTCTGGCACTTCGCAGGGGGAACTGACGCAATCCATGACATCCGTATATCCGTATGTGCGATGGACCCAGGGAGCAACCTCTGTCTTGGCAACCGTAGGAGTTGGAAGAGGGACTGCCGAAAACAGGCGCAACTTAGGAAGCGTAGGAACATCCAATTCACAACTGCAACTGGGAATCATTGACCTTGAACGCAGACTGGGATCGCTGGGGAGAATGGATATTGACATCAAGGGGGATCTGAGCTGGGGGCAGTTCCAGACTAGTGACGGCCCCGAAACGATTGATGATCAGAGCGCTACCGTAAGTCAGATGCGAGTTGGGACTGACTTCTCGCTACCCGTTCGCGTTCTCAATAGAAACCTATCCTCCTTTGCGGCCCTTTACGCCCGTTATGATGGAGGCACTGGCCCATCGGGTGCTGGGATAGAGGTGGCTGGTGGATTCCGTGGCTCCATAGGCAAGATCAGCCTTGATGCCTTTGGGCGGATTCTTACCTATCACTCGTCCGATCACTACAACGAGCAGGGAGTAGCACTGACTGCAACTTTTGATACACATGCACTGAACAATGGCCTATCTCTTTCGGTGACCCCTCAATGGGGACACTCTGGCAGTCGTGCTGGGGCACTCTTTTATGATCAAGCCCGAATGAACCTGTATGCTGGCTCCCGCAACAATACGGATCAATGGGGCATTGAGACTCGTGCTGACTACGATTTCTCAATGTCTAACGGAATTCATATCAACGTCAATAGTGGATATGACCCCCGATATAAAGAGCCAAACTTGGGATTGAGACTTATCATGGGACCGACGACGATTCGTTGAGGGAATCTCCAGATCTCTCTACCCCCAGAATCATGAAATCATCCTTTTTGGTGATATCAACATGAATGACTCCAACTTTACAGTAATGGCTATGAATCATTCCCACTCAGGCCATCTCCTGTCCATTCAAATCAAACAGCTTTCATGATCACCGTTCAACGGTGAATGATCGTAAATCTGTTAACACCTGTGCCAGTATGCATCGCGGATCCCCTACCCCACACCATCCAAGAACGATCACTCTGAAAGATCAACTCCACCTATGATAAAAGTAATGCCACATGGAGATTCATCCATTGATCTATGCTCACCTCCCAGTGTGGTGGAATCAGCACAGTAGAGTCGTACTGAATCACCAGTGCAGGCCCTTCAAAGCGACATCCTGGAATCAAATGATCTCTATACATGAGTGGAGTGCTATGGGGCTGATCTGCGGAAAAGTATACATTTACCCTTGGATAATCCGACATCTTCATAGAAGGATTTCCTAATTCTTCCGTCTTCGGAGAAGTGAAGGATTTTGGTATTCGGGCCAGTAAACGCACCGCAACCGACTCAACGGGCAACTCTCGTTCTGAGTGACCATATCTCTGATGATGGGCACGATGAAACGCCTCACATGCAGACTTCAGACTCGTCGGATGGGCAGGGAGATCTAGGGGTACTGTCAGTTCATAGCTTTGCCCTTGATATCGTAGGTCAAGATGACATTCCAATTCAGCCTTATCGGAATCAGATGGCAATTGAGATTGAACGATGGCCTTGAGTTGTTCTATGATAGCACCCAGTGGGGAAGGATCGGAAATCAGAGCATCCATCATAGAGAGAAGTGCTTTGGATGCATCGCTTACAAGATCGGCCATCAACAGTCCCATAGCACTGAGAACCCCAGGATAGCGTGGCACCAAAATCTTCGTGATTCCAAGTGAATCTGCGATTTCGCATGCATGAAGTGGGCCTGCACCTCCAAAAGGCACAAGCACATACTTTCGGGGATCATAGCCTGATTCCACCGAAATGCGTCGGAGGGCACGTTCCATCGTAGCGTTTGCAACCCGCAAAATTCCCGTTGCAGCTTCCTCTACTGAACAGTGCAATGACTCGGCAAGGTGTGCAATGGCCTGCCGGGATAAACCCTCGTCCAATGCCATAGAGGTCTGCCCACCTAAAAACTCTGCACCAACCATTCGTCCAAGGACGAGATTTGCATCGGTGACTGTAGGAATGCTGCCTCCATTCCCATAGCATACTGGCCCTGGATCTGCACCAGCACTCTGAGGCCCAACCCGTAGAAGACCTCCACGGTCCACCTGAGCTAAACTCCCCCCTCCCGCTCCAACGGTATGAATTTCCGTACTGGGTAGCCTCAGTGGCATATCCCCTATGACGGTTTCAGTGGTTTGCGGAATTCTTCCTGGACAGAGTGCAACATCTGTACTGGTACCGCCCATATCAAGGGTGATGATATGTGGTGTATCCGTGGAAAAAGCCTGTTTCGCGGTAACAAATGCAGCTGTAACACCTCCAGCAGGTCCGCTGAGAACAAGACGAGCGGCCTCTGATGCAGCCTGATCCGCCTTCAATGTTCCTCCATTGGATTGCATTACATACAGGGATCGTCCTTTAAGTCCACCTTCAAGATGTCTCAAATAGTGCTGTACGGATGGGCGAACATATGCATTGATTACGGTCGTAGATGTGCGTTCGTATTCTCTATATTCTGGGAGCAAGTCCGTACTCAGTGTCATTGGAATATCACAGAGTTCCGTTTTGATGAAGGTTTCAATCTGGCGCTCATGCGTATCATTCAAAAACGAAAACAATAAGACAATAGCTATGCTTTCTACCCGTTTCTCCTTGAGACTAGACATCAGCTCCGATAAGGATGATGGATCCAGCTCTTTTTGGATCTTGCCTTTGCTATTGATTCGCTCGCTCACCTCAAAGCGTAATGAACGACTTACAAGAGGAGGCTTTTTCGTTTGAGAAAAGGCGTATAGATGGGGCCGGTCCTGTCGACCAATTTCCAGAACATCCGCAAACCCTCGGGTGGTGATCAGTGCTGTTTTGGCACCCTGTCTTTCCAATAGTGCATTGGTGGCAATCGTCGTGCCATGCATGATCGGTGTCTCTGGATGCACCGAAAAAATTTTCAACCCACTGAGGATTGCCTGACTCTGATTTTCGGGGGTGGTTTGCAACTTATAGATCTTGAGCCCAGAAGATTCAAGGACTACAAAGTCTGTAAATGTGCCGCCTACGTCAACTCCAATACAGGAGCGGATTGCTGACATGGGTCCAATGGGATCAACCAAAAAACTTGAACATGAGATGAGCCATTAAAGAATGACTTTTCGTAGACAAAACCATATCATGCGATGATATTGGATCCCTTAGATCAGCATCAATCTTCCCTAGAAATACCATTGAATCAAAATGCCATTATCCAGCACGCACAAAACTTCCCTTGTATTCGGAATAGCCATCAGGTGACTGGACGGTCACTCTGTATAAATAAATTCCTGCCGATAGACCATCTCCATTGATTTTCACCTCGTTTGACCAACCAGCGGTCATCCGCTTAGGTGATGATATAAATACAACTCGCCCCGTAATATCCAATACTTCCACCCTGACTTCTGCCGTCCAGGGAAGGTCCATCCGAAGATGAGTCCTATCCGCAAATGGATTAGGATAATTGCTGTGGAGAGCAAATTGTTGTGGTATCCCATCATCCTCGGTT
Source organism: Bacteroidota bacterium (assembly GCA_026708685.1). Taxonomy (GTDB): domain Bacteria; phylum Bacteroidota; class Rhodothermia; order Rhodothermales; family Bin80; genus Bin80. The sequence goes on along the minus strand of JAPOUL010000012.1, from coordinate 34,508 downwards.
GATACTGGCGAGACAACCTCCATGGTAAACGATAGACTATCACTCAACAAATTGGAATCCGTTGCAGAGTAAACATAATCCGTTTTCTTGATGGTTATGCTTGGGATTCCCTGAATTGTTCTGAACTCTTGATCAAAGACCAGTCCAGTAGGAAGAGCAGGTTTGAGTGAATAAGTCATCGGGGGAGCACCACCGATTGCCTCTGGCAAGGTTAGCGGAGTGATCTCTACTCCTTGTATGAAGGACTGATGTTCCACTTCATGCTCAAATACCAGTCCCTTGCATGTCGGCCCTTTTACCGAGGGAATCCTTTGAAGCCAACTCTGAAACTCATCATCAGCTGGAGCACACACATTCTGTCCATCAAATTCTAAGATCTTTAGGGATTGAATTTGCATAAGACTACGGGGCAGTGTGCCAGTAAGGACATTATGGGCAAGATTCAATTCATAGAGAAGATCCAGTTGGCCAAGCTCCTCGGGAATCTGACCCGATAATTGATTGTGGCTGAGCTTTAGTGTAAAGAGATCCTTGAGTTGTCCCAATTCTTTCGGGATGGATCCAACGAGTGCATTGTGGTGGAGTTCAAGTCTTGTCATCTTTTTAAGATGACTGAGCGACATAGGGATTCTCCCCGATAGAGAGTTTTCACCCAGGTCCAATTCACTCAAATGTGATAGTTCACTCAGTTCATCAGGAATTTCACCGACCAGTGAATTACCAAGGAGGATCAAAGACCAAAGATTTTGGAGTTGTCTCAATTCGGGGGGAATGGTACCATTGAGATTGTTATACGGAAGAGAAATACCCCTCACTGAAAAATCTCCCACGCTCACACCATACCAACTCATTAAATCCAAGGCATTGGAGGGAGATCCCGTATTCCAGTTGGAATTGGTAATCCATCGATGTCCAGCCGTAGAATGGTAAAGGGCTTGTAACGCAGAAATCGTTTCGGGTAGATACGTATTGATTCCAAAACTTAGCTCTTCAATATCATCGGTGTGAGTGCCATCACGAACGCGAGGATAAAATGTCACGGTTTGATAAGAAGGCGCATGATCGTTGACCGAAAAACGGAAGATCGCATCGGCGGATTGTTGACTTTTCAGTTGACCAATCATGACTTGACTGGAATGGAATGAAAGGAAAGGGTATGGATCTGCGGGCACTAATTCAAGTGTGAGTTGCTCGGAATCTGCCAAGAAATTGGTGATCTGTACATGTACCTCCACTTGATTACCCGAATCAATCTGACCATTGCCATCGATGTCGTTCAAAGACCATTTTCGTAACCGAATCCCAGGAAGAGTCGGGGGCTGTAGACTTGCGAATGCATTGACAAATCCACGTCCAAGTTTTTGGGTGAATCTCTGATGGTTATGTTGATCAATATTTTCACTGGAAAGTCGAATTCTCTCCCGCAGAGCATCTGGTGGAATGTCTGGAAAACGGGTTTTGATCAGAGCCGCTATGCCGCTCACCAAGGGTGCTGAAAATGATGTACCTCGTGCTGTCTTGTACATGTTTTCGGGAAAGGTTGTGAGAATACTCACTCCGGGAGCAAATACATCCACGGTCTTGCCGTAAGCTGAAAAACCTGCTAACTCTCGAGAATCTTTTTGTGTTGCACCAACGGATAGGACTCGATAGTACCGAGCTGGATAGTGAGGATACTGACTGGAATTCAAGGGGTTATTCCCCGCAGATGCAACCACCAGTGCTCCCAAATCCGTGGCAAGGTCCAAAGTCTGTGCAATATAACTAGGCGGTGGAACAGGACCTAAGTGGGTCGCACCCCAACTGGTATTGATAATATCTGCACCATTCATGGCCGCATAGGCAATCCCTTCATAATGGAATACCTGCCCAGCTGAGCAAACGACTTTGACATGCATTAACTGTGCATTCCATGCGGCTCCCGTAATCCCAATTCCGTTATCACTGACGGCACTGGCAACACCAGCTACGGCCGTCCCGTGAAAACCATCATCTCTGTTTTGATTCAAGCTCCCAGGATCATTGTTTGGTGCATTTTGATTGCAAAAATTGACTCCATGAATGTCGTCGATAAATCCATTTTCGTCATCATCAACCCCATTACTGGGGATCTCATCTCCATTGGTCCACACATTCGCACGGAGGTCTTCATGTCTCCAGTCGGATCCTGTATCTACGATCGCAACCACCACTGGAGTGGATGCATCATTGCTCTTGACGATGTCCCAAGCTTCGGGCAAGCGAATATGTTGTAGGTAGGATAGCTGATCATACAGAGGATCATCCGGTCCTTCATGGGTAATTGAACCATGGGATTCATTGATATGGATGGGTTCTGCATAGATGACATCCTTTTCTTTCATCAAATCTAATGCCACTCGATCGGGTGGCTCAACAGCGTCGTAGTAGACATAATAGGTATGACGCAGTGCTGAAAGATTCGCCTCAGTCTTTTCTGTAGGTACAAGACGATCCAAGAATGGAAACATTCTCGTCATAGTATGGACTTTGTATTTATGTGCCTTTTGATCAAATACTTCAAGACCTGTTTTGCTCAACCCTTCTGAAATCAGTACGTTGGTGCTAAACTGAACCACGACCGCCTGTGGCTGATATCCTGATTCAAGAGCTTGGGATAATGCTTCACTCAAATGTGTGATGGATAGTAAAATCACAAAGAGCAATCTACCAAATGGCAGAGACATGGATGGAGTGATTGGAATGTGGCGAAATGAAAACCTTGCATGACTGTAATAAAACTTGGATCCTGAGACGTAAGTTGTGGAATTACGATTGAACACCCAATAGGTTCATCCGAGTATGATTTCAATGAATACAATTCCTGTCTATGGCTTAAAGGTGACTTTTCTTGGTTTTATCTGTCAATATGCTATTTCTGTGACTTCATCACTATTTTATCATCGTTGAGGCAAGGTCATTCAACAGTTATTGATGAAATCGTTTAATGATAGTGCTTGTTCATACCTTGAAGAAGATTTGTTGAATTCTAAAATTTGTAAGCAATCTGCTCAAGTCTGATGTTACACTTCTTGGATTCCATTTTCTCTATTCAGAATTTGTATTGCATTATTGCATCTACATTCAGTTGTTTGCTATCACACTACCCATTAACTCATGGACCAGAACTCTAAGTATCGCTGGAAGCCAATCCTAGACTATGAACAAGATCCCAGTACTTTGAATTCTGGGGAAATTCGGATCTTGACAAAACTCTGGAATGAACAGCACGAAAAGTTATCTGACATACATGAATTTAATCAACGCATCAATAGAAGATGGGCCATTGAAACTGGTCTCATTGAGCGTATTTATTCATTTGACAAAGGGACTACCGAAACTCTCATTGAAAGAGGATTAAACGCCGCTTACATCTCTCATCGGATGTCAAATAGAGAGGCTGAACGAACCATTGCTATGATTCATGATCAACAAGATGCCATTGAATTCGTTTTTTCTTTCGTGAAGCAGGAGCGTCAACTGTCAACAAGTTTCATTAAAGAATTACACGCTCTCTTTACGAAACATCAAAAAACCACTGAAGGAATAGATCAATTTGGAAACATTATTCCCATTAAGATAGAGTCTGGCAAGTACAAAACAGTTCCTAATAATCCGACTCGGCCTGATGGACAACTTCATGAATATTGTCCACCTGAGCATGTAAATTCCGAAATGGACCGTCTGATAGCAATGCATATTGATCACATGGACAAGAATATTTCCCCAGAGGTGGAGGCCGCATGGCTTCATCATAGATTTGTACAAATTCATCCGTTTACCGATGGGAATGGTCGAGTTGCCCGGGCGTTGGCAACATTGGTTCTCATTCAAGGAGGAGTTTTTCCGTTAGTGGTTCGCGAAGAAAACAGATCAGCATACATGGACGCACTGGAGCAGGCTGACCTTGGTAAACTCAATGAGCTCGTGGAATTTTTCGTGTTGGTTCTTAAACGCGAGTTGTTTGATGCTTTCAATATTCTCAAGGAAACCCAACGGAATGTTAAGCTTGGGAAGCGATTAAAATCTATTGAAATGATGTTCGTAGCAGAGCAAGATCACTTAGAGCATGAATGGAAGGTAACTTCACAGTACGCCGAACAACTGCATCAACATGCTCATGGAAAAATGACGGAAATCAAAGATAATCTCTGCGAAAAAATTCCCAAATCATTTGATCTTTTTGTTCATAATGCTGAGTTTGATTCGCCCCATAGTCATTATTATCGAAATCAAATCATCACTTCAGCCCGTGAATTCAATTATGATGCTGATACGGATATTTATCGATCTTATGTACGGTTGTGCTTCAAAGAAAATAACAGCAATCGTGAGTGCTCTCTGTTGGTGTCATTTCATGGAATTGGGTATAACTTTAAGGGGGTATTCGCCTGTACAGCCACTTGGTTTGAGAAAGTTCAAGTCAGTAGCAATGAATCTGAAATTGGAAGTGTATCACCCGTATGTAAGGAAGTTTTTTTGATTAGTGCCCAGGATGAGTACAAGGAAATGGAATCCCGCTTTGAAAACTGGCTGGTTACTTCTCTTGAACAAGGTCTTTCACTTTGGCAGAGAACCATTCCAAGAAGATTTAATCACATGTGATTTGACTTATCTGTTATATAGTTCACTGACTTTACATAGTTTTTGACTCCAGATCAAACGGAATGAAGCCATCATCCATAGCTATCTTCGCTTGATGACGGTTTTTACTCCCTGCGGCGATTTTAAATTGAGTTAATCATTTTGTGACAACAGTTTCTACTCTACATATGTATGTCACAAAACGAACATTCGTTTTAATTCAGATCCACTTGCAATTCTCAAAATTTTACGATTCTCTCCTTTAAATCGAATCCCCCTGTCTAACATTTTTTCAATTTAGAGGACTGGTACCTGCTTAATCCTCCCGACACTAAAACTCCCATGAAATTTTCAACATCTTCCGAATTAGTCCACTTCTCCACGAGTTTTGCCGCAGACTGTAGTTGCTCTATTGCATGTGAAATATCAGGCCTCCCTTTCTTCAATTCAATCACTAAAATCCAACCGCCATCATCCTCCGATGCAAACAGGAAATCTGCATTCTTTGAATCATCTACTTTGTTGATTTTGTCCAAGTCAACGGTCAGGTTAGGATTCGGAATCTCGTTCATTTTAACAGTACATCCCTGCTTTTTCAAACGCCCTTGATAGATTGCATTCTCTGGAACATGCCTTTTTATCGTTTTAATGAGTTGAACCATTCGATTTTTCAAGTTTATTCGAAATTCTCGCCCAATTGTTGTGAAGTGCAATAGCAACATCATCAAACCCCGATGGATAGAGTCCAGACTCGTCAAGATCAATCTGCGATACCGTAGATCCATTAGGGTGCTCTCCTGGCTGAAATAACCAAGCACCGACTTTCTCAGGAGATAATGCAGAACTACCTCCGTCAATTGTATCACGTTCATTGGATGGTAATGCCCCCATTCTTGTTAGATTGGCCAGTTCTTCAAGCATCCATTCGCTATGAGTGGTCACGATAACGCGAACTCCAGCATTCACGATAGCAGCAAGTTCGCGCATCAATTGAACTTGCATGGATGGATGCAAGTGAGACTCTGGCTCTTCAACAATGAGGACATCCCCGTTATTGACATGATTACGTAAGCATAGCAGGATTGGAGCAAGTTCTGACACCATGGATGAGGCATTCTTAAGGGGCAGAGAGTTCTCCCATCCATCTGGCTGAAAACTGAACTGGGGATATTTCAGGATGTCTGAATAATCTGTACTAATGGAGCCGTTGAGCATTTGCTCCTCAATATTCTTACAAATATTTAAGATTCCCGAAGGTCGCCTACTATAACTAATGTATGATTCCATGGTATCTGAAGTCATAAGTTCCTCTAAAAAATCAGCCAAAACTCCCGAAAGCGAATGAATGTTTTGTGATTGAGAGGCTCCAGCCATGGATGCTCTCTTAAGAACAGTACTTACCACTGCCTTATGTGCATGCATAACTCCAGTGCGGTCTGCAGGAAGGTAATGGGAAGATCGTGCAAATGGTCCGAACATTCCAAAAGCAAGATACTCTGCAATAAATTGTATGAGTTCAATCCTACCTATAGAAATATCAACACCATCATAATCCATGAACTCCTCAAATTCCAGTCTTGGAGAATACAACCATGACAAATGAGATGGAAGTACATCTGAATGCTCACGATAAAGCGAAAGAGGCATCCCCTCGGGTAGGTGAGTCCAAGATGTACTTTTTGTGCCATCTAAGGTGAAATGGTGTTCCAAAGGGGAGAAGTTCTCATCTTGCGAGATCCGTAAAATCACATTCAAACTGTAAGAGGCATTATGACGGTGAAGGGATTGGATGTCAAGGCCGAAGCATCTGCTAATTTCTTCATGAAGTCCAACACACGACGCTTTTTGAAATACTTCTCGCAGAACACCTGCTAACGGTTCAGGGATGATCACCTCAACCGTTTCTTTTGGATTATCTCTTTCCAGATCTCTTAGTTGTTTCCCGATTGATGTTAATGAGTCTCTCAAATGATCCGTACCGTTCGGCAGAATTGAACGGACTATATTAAAAAATTCCCGTTCTGATTTCAAAATATATCTTGACATTAAGCTACCAAAGTAACAATGAAAAGCATAAATTAAGATCGATAGATAGGACTTCCCAGTATTGCTAGGACCAACAAACAAGGTTAATGGATGCAGGCGAATATTGGCCCGTTGGATCGGTCCAAAATTCTCAACAGTCAGCTCTGGGATGCATTGAGTTGAAGACATCATCCTTGAATGAATGATTGATGATATTAGCGAATGTTCAACGAAACGATGAATATTCATCCATGAATAAGAATGATATTGAATGTACGAAAATCATACAAATACATCAATCCCTATCCACATGATGATCTATTCCAGAAACCCTGCCTTCAAACACGTAGACATTTATAAATGAACTAAGAAGGTTTAAAGTCGGATCACCGTAGTGTTTTTGGATTGTCATTTATACTCAATACATCTCATTTTGAGCATCTTCAACGCAATTGAATGCATTCAAATGTTTGGATTGATCATTATTATCTCACAGAATCAAAATCCATCTCAATAGGAACAGTCGCCATTTTCTTATTCTTGATGTATGATGAATGGTCGGATGTTCTTGGAATCCACCTGATGATATTCATATCATCAAAATTTGAGCCATCGAGTTTAATCCATGATCGTTCTCAATCATGGCTTTCATGATTTATATGCTCAATAATATGTAATTTTAGATTTTCTTCTAACCAATGCTCAAAACACATCATGCTTGTTCGAACTGAAGGTATCGTACTGCGATCGATGCCCTACAAGGAAACCACCCGTCTTGTTACGTTATATACGCGTGAACTGGGAAAACTCACGGTCATTGCAAAAGGCGGGCAATCTGTGAAGAGTCGCTTTGGAAGCACGCTTCAGGTGATGTCACATGTTCAAGCGGTCATCTTTTCTCGCCCAACCCGCTCCATTCAGGTCCTCTCCGATTGTTCTCACATTACCGTTTATTCCAAGATTGCAGATCACCTAGAAAAATTAGCAGTCGGTCAGCGAATCTGTGAACTCGTGTTACTGATTACCGAGGAAGGACAGCGATCATCAGAAATTTTTCAACTTTTTGTCAACGTACTTGCTGCACTGAATGACTCCAAAGCACATCCATTGACATTGAAACTTTATTTTCAGCTACGATTCACGGAATTCTTGGGATTTGCACCTGCTTTTACCAAGGAATCCGTTGAACAGATAGATACATCCGGTGGGTATTTACTCCTTGACGATGGGACGATGACTGTTGATGTTCAAGATCAACAGAATGCAGTCTACGCCTCCAGAGGAGTTCTGCGAGCGTTTGCAATCTTAAATCGATCCGAGTTCAATGTCATCTTGAAACTCCAGCTTACTGATAAACAATACAAAGAACTCAATGAACTCACCCACAAGTTCATGCGATACCACATGCCTGATATTTTCTCCTTCCGCGGTCAGAAAATTATGGATCAACTCCTAGAAACGAATAAGTCGTAACGGTATCTACTTTCGGGAATACCCACATTCTATATTTTCACCTCATTCTTACTGGGCAGTAGAATTTCGTGCACTCTGGTATCTGCGAAAATACCCTTCGGCAGCTACAGTATCTCCCGTCTGTACAAGGTATCGTGCCATGTTATAGAGCATGACAGGAGATTCTGCATAGGTAGATTCTATCTGCCTCAGCAGAATACCCGAAATGTCCAACACTCCCTGTTGTAGCCGTATAGCCGCAAGAGTATTTAAATAAAGTTCAGTGGGCTCTCTGGCAGTGACGAGCTGCATCACCTCTCCCGCGATACGAGTTGATTGTTGCGAAGCAAGTTCAGCTGCCTGATAACGTAACTGTTGGTTAAATGGTTGCCAATAGAGTAGTGAACGCATGTGTGCCAGAGCCCAGATCGTATCCGAGTTGGCCAAATTAATCCGATGAGCCTGCAAGAGTGCTTCGTAGATGGGCATCTCAAAAGTCACAGCTAATGCAGCTAATGAATCTGCTGATTGATGAGACTGCTGATGAATCTGTAAGATCTCTTCAAACTGTTGCCATTCTTGTTGTTGTGAAAGACCTTTGGTAAATGGAAATCCTAGACGAAGCCTCGTTATCAATAGTCTAGCATAGGCCGCATCAAGTGGTGAAGGTTCAGTAGATGTTAGGCTTGATCCGAGATCTGACGATTGATCTGCAACTTCCTTCAAAAAAGCTTCTGCCATCCTATCATACCCCAATGCAGTTGGGTGTAGATGATCTGTGAATAATGAATCTCTGGTTGTAAATGGAAATCCTTCCTCAGTGTTTACGATGATTGCACCATGTTCATAAGCTCTCTGAGCAATCACCTGATTGATCTGTTCTGGTGCCCTGAAACGGATAGCATCAAATTCTTTGGCTTGAAGAAAAGAGGTCTTGGCAGCCAGTGTATCTCCATTGGCCCAGTACTGCTTTCCATTGGTCCAGTGGTGATTAGCCGTAGAGTCATCGCTAAGTGGAGGCTGTGTCATGATGTTGGAAACCAACAAGCCAATATACATTGGAATTCCCTCGTCATAGAATTGCTCTAGGATTGCATTAAGATTTTGATCAAAATTCTGGATGCCTCTATGGTACACCCTACCGTCTTTCATAATGCCAACATCGGTTGTAGATTGTGCCATCATGGTACGGTTTGACTCCACTGGTGGAGTGATGAGTCTCTCCAGTTTTCGGAATAACACGCTTTTCTTGAACCAGAAAAGTACTCTAATCAGAGTGGGATGCAGAATTTGACTGGCCGCCCCGTAGGCACCATAGTATTCATTATGTCCAGTATACAGCAGAACTGCATCAGGTTTCATATCTACGACATCGGCAGTCATATCACGAAGGACATAGCTACTGAGGGCGGTCATTCCCAGATTGATGACTTCTACAGAACGTTCAGGATGGATGGACCTGAATCTGGCCACAAAACGCTCTGGAAATCCCACATAAAATGGATATGGATAACCTGCGGTGGTGGATCCGCCTAGCGTCACCACACGAAAGACAGAATCTGGCTTCTCCTTCAGAAATGGATTGTAGGCCACCTGAGGTATGAACCCTCGAAAATAACGACTGGCGTAAGCAGGATTTACCGTTTGGTAATCGGATTGTCCCAAAACAGGAATGAAAAATGGTGTAGATCCAAACAGCCGTACAATGCCCTCGCATGCAATGATGACCATGAATGGTAGCAAGATTGCCGAGGCCCTTAAAATGATTTTACGCATTTTTAATCAACAATCACTAAATTTACGTCAGTTGTACATTTTTTGCTTTTAGCCATTGATATGGGATCCTCATATCTACAAGGCTACTGTAGTTTTTTATTTCATGAACTCCACTATTCACGATGTTGCACGCATCGCCAATGTTTCTATTTCCACGGTATCTCGTGTTCTCAATGACTCTGCACCTGTAAGTGATCCGAAGCGTACCCGCGTATTGGATGCCATCAGTACGTTGAACTTCACACCAAACCCCATTGCTCAATGTCTGATCGGACACCCGACAGGTACCATAGGAGCTATCCTGCCTCATATCTCTGGAGAATTTTTTGCTGATTTACTTAGCGGACTTGACGCTGCCGTTAAGCACCATCATTATACACTGATGGTGACCGCTTCAAGACGCGTAGAGAGCGATTTTATGGTCGCTCTCAAGGCGATGCATAAACGGGTAGACGGACTAATCGTGATGTCGCCAGAACTCACCTCAGATCATGTACGTTCACTGATATCCACAGATATTCCCGTTGTCTTTTTGAATACTGAAACATCTCCAAAGGACACCCCATCTGTGAACTTTGATAATTCTGGCGGAATGAAAATGATTGGTGAACATCTTGTGGAACTTGGGCATTCCCGTATAGCATATATCAGCGGTCCAAAGGGAGCTTACGACGCACTGCAACGATGGCGTGGGTTTAATGAAAGTATTCCAAATCATGTAACGGTTAGCTATTATCAGGGCGATTTCACCTTTAAGTCTGGTTATGACATTGCCAGTCAAATCCTGACCAGCTCTGCGAGGCCATCGGCTATTGCAGCCTCTAATGATTTGAGTGCTCTTGGAGCAATGCGTGCACTTCTGGAACATGGAGTTAGAATCCCTGACGATATCGCTGTCACTGGATTTGATGGGACTGCAAGTGCTTACTTTTCAACTCCGTCTCTCACAACGGTCAACATACCCATTGGACATTTATCTGCGAATGCTGTGAATATCTTGATCAAGCGTCTTTCCAAGTGTGGAATTCATGAATCAACTCAGGTCAACACTCCAATAGATCTCATTATCCGCGAATCCACTCAATCGTTCCATTCGTGCACCCAGACATCTTCCTCCCAAGAGACCCCTGCCATGATTGGGCAATCATGATGCTATGGTTGGACAAATTCTTCAAACTTCATTCCTAGTGATCGCATCCTCCATCTATGTCGGGTGCACCCCACAAACATCCGAATGGCACTTTGCTGATATCACTGACGAAGCCGGTCTTGGACAGTTCAAACATATCAACGGAGCTGACGGCAGATGGTATCTCCCTGAGACCTTTGGTGCGGGCGGTGCTTTTTTTGATTTCAATCAGGATGGATTCATAGATATCGCTCTGGTTGGCGGATCCAATTGGTCCGAATCATCGCATCCAGCTGTCTGGCTCTATCAGGGAGATGGGCAGGGATTCTTCACCGATGTCACTGCTGAAATGAACCTCTCCTCCATTCATGGTTATGGAATGGGCATCATTGCTGGTGATGTTGATCAAGACGGTGATGAAGATCTTTTCTTGACCACCTTGGAGAATAATTATTTATTGATCAATGATGGAAACCAGTTTAGAGATGGAACCAAGGATGCTGGACTAGGTGCGTCCTCAGAGTGGAATGTAGCCGCTCTTTTTTTGGATACTAACCGAGATGGATGGCTTGACTTATATGTGACGGGATATGTTGAGTGGACACATGAAACAGATCTATTTTGCTCCAGAGACGGAATCCAAAAACGCTACTGTACACCCGAACTCTATACTGGTACTCCTGGGCGATATTACCAGAATCGTGGAGATGGTACATTTGTGGAACGAACACAAACCGCTGGACTCATTGATACAGGCAAAACCCTTGGAGCCGTTACTGTTGATGTAAACCATGATCAATGGCCCGATATAGTTCTGGCAAATGATACAGACCCCGATCTCTTTTTCTTGAACCAAGGCGATGGATTCTTTACTGAAGTTGGACTCTCAAGGGGAATGGCCTTGGATTCACGGGGGCGTGCCCGGGCTGGAATGGGAGTGGATGGCGGAGTCGCTGATTCTACTGGTCATATTACCTTGTTTATTGGTCATTTTGAGGATCAGATGAATGGAGTATACCGGTATATGTCTTCTGGGTTCTTTGAGAACCGAGATGCCATCAGTGGAATTGGCCCAATCAGTATTCCCGCATTGACCTTTGGAATGGCCTTATTTGATGCGGACTTGGATGGAGACCTTGATCTTTTGGCCGCCAATGGACATATTAACCCTCAGGCACCTGAACGTAGTGATATTTCCAGCTATCAGCAACTTGCTCAGTTATTTCTAAATGACGGCAACGGAATCTTTACCGAGAAAGCTGCATCTCTTGGACTGACTCACCCCATGGTAGGACGCGGAGCCTCGACAGCAGATATTGATCTTGATGGAGATATTGATCTTTTGATTACCGAAAACAATGGTAGAGCACGTTTATTTCGGAATGAATTAAACTCAAGTGCCAACTATCTCGGTGTTCAATTACATGGTTCTTCCATAGATGCAACCATTGTGATCCATGTTGAAAAACAAAAACAATTTCGGCGCATTCGTGCGGGCCATAGCTATGCTTCCCAATCCGAACAAAAAGTGATTTTCGGACTTGGACGCTATTCAATGGTGGATACCCTGATTGTCAACTGGCCCAGTGGGTCCGTTACAAGACGAAAAGATGTGCCCGCCAACCAAACCATTGAGATTCAAGACATAGATTGATGAGAGTATCCATCAGTATACTTTTGGTAATTCTCTTAGGCTGTGCAAGCACGGAGGAATACCCAGATGTATCTCAGCTGATCCAATCCAGTCAAGAAGCACTGTTGGCTCGCAACTATTCAAAGGCATTACAACTTACCGATGAGGCGTTGGCTCTCAATCCACACTCCCCTGATGCACATTTTATGCGTGGTAGAGTGTACTTTGAGCTTCAGCAATGGGATCATGCAGAATCTGCATATCAGACGGTGATTGACCTTGAACCTGATTACCCTGGTGTTCACCATAATCTTGGGAATATCTATTTTGGTCAAAGGCAATTCCGAAAGGCTCTGCGAGAATTTCTGGATGCTTCAAGAATTCATCCTACTGCCATGTCTTGGCATGCTACAGGAGCTGCCTATCAAGCCTTAACTCAGATAGACAGTGCGGAAGCGGCATTTAGAGAATCCATTGAATTGGATTCTCTGTATGGACCCGTATACACTAGTTTAGCAGATCTTCTTGAACAGAAGGGAATGTATTCCGAATCCATGGAGTATACCGAAATGGCCCTTCAACTTCAACCCAATCAGCTGACTGGCCAACTGCGTCATGCCAGATTATTGTTACGCTTTGATCAGATTGATGAAGCGATTCCTTTATTAGAATCCCTCATCATCCAACACCCCACCCATGCTGAACCTCAGTATCTTTTGGGGCAAATCTTAGAGCGTAAAGGATTGTCCAACGAGTCACGCACTCTCTTGACGCAAGCGGATTCATTGAGAAAGATAGAGCAACGAGCCGGACAGTTGGCCAATGTTGCTGAGAATCAGCCAGAAAATTTTCAGGCACAGGTTGATTATGCTATATTTCTGCGAAGTTCTGGACAGTTAGAAAAAGCCATGACCCGGTACCTGATTGCCCAAGCTTTACGCCCAAATCATCTCAATCTACAATTTCACATAGCTACATTAGAAATAGATGTGAACGACCTTGGTAAGGCCGAGACACGATTAAACCATATCCTTGCCTCTGATTCAAGTTATGTGCTTGCACTGCTCGCACTTGGGCAGGTTTATTACGAAACCGATCGGAATCTGTTAGCGGATGAGATTCTAAAAAAAGCCATCACATTGGAACCTAACCATCCAGGGATACAACAATTGATAAAAGGATCAGAATTTGACCGCTCTGAGTGATTACCCTATCTTGTAAAATGAATCATCCGAACTTCAGAAAATCTCCTCATGACATGATGATCATTGCTCTGCTCAAATATGTCAATTCCTATTCAATGAGGTACCACATAAAATCAAACCTAATATTGGTTGTAGTTTTGAGAAGATTGAGAATAGTCTGGTGAGTGTGAGAATGCAAAATAGAAACGAAATGGAATATATTTTCAGTACTGTTGAAGAAGTTTGATGCTACATAATCCTCCACATGTTGGTGTTTTTTCATTGCATTCCATGTATATTGATTCAATCCTTCAGCATGCGAATCCTAGTGGTATAATACGATTGATGTTCAGTAACCGCCCGACTGGCTCCATCGGCAGTGGGAAATAATCTGGCAGCGTTGAATCCAAACTGAACACATAACTCATACAGTTCAAGACTCTCTTCAACTGGCAGAGTTAATTTAAGAATTGAGTGTTGGGCAGGCAGGTAGTTCTCTAAACTCATGATTTCCACGAATTCACCTCGTTCTTCAAGGATTGGGTGTATCGTGAAAAGCCCCTGCTGAGCAACTACGTTTTTAGACACTGAACCTCCAACTCTTACGATCCTTACTGGTCCACAAGACTGATTGAGAAGCGGCCCCTTTGTAAGTATGAGGATAGCTATTTTATGTCCACTGTACCACTTTGAGTAATTTAATACCTAACTAGTGAGCCGTTTGCAAAACCTCTTGGTCAACTATAGAAAATGCGTCTCAAGTGCTACAGGGCAATATTTCTACGAAAATATGTAGGTATTGCAAAAGCCTCTAGTTGCAAAATAAGCTGCTACACAAGGGTTGGTCGTCCAATCTAGCAATCTTGTCGGTAATCCGTGAAGTTGAGCCACTGCCAAGGAGTCAATCAGTTCTTCATTTGGCCAGTTTTGTACATGGGTGAGATACTTACTAAAACTCTCATCCATTAAGTTGGACTTACGAAAACTAACAGAGTCGGTAGGGATAATACTTCCAGCATCATCACAACGATAGATAAAATTACGTAGAGTAGTGAATTCAAGCCAAGTCAATTGCTCTACTCTCCACTTATCTCCAATTAAAAGTAATAATTGCTCTATTGACTGGGGCCTGAATAAAGATGGCAAGATGTCCCATTCTGTATTTGAATGTCCCCTATAAATCAATTCTGATTCAGAATTGGATTTTTTATGCAAGGCACCTAACTCAGTCCAGAGTGCCTCAGCAGTCTGAACATTCTTCTCTTCAATTATCACCATAGGTGTTTGCAGACCTATCAATCAGATTTATAATGTGCTATGAGGGCCTCAGAACGAAATTTCTATAGAAATTGATCATTCCTGATGTCTCTAATCAACTCAATAAGGCAAACAAAAAATTCAGTTGACTCTCATAGCTCCAACCATCTTGCCAGAGTCAACATGCTCAATGATGGTTGTATAAGGATACACTGTATTGGTATACACCGTCCAAGAATCCATATCTTTCTTCTCTCTAACAATGACCTTCTGACTTGGAAGCCATGTCACTGATTTAAGAGAATCAAAATAAATGATTTCCCATTCTGATGTATCATCAAGAATGAGTTTTTTTCCTAAGTTTTCTACTTTGGCAATTTGTAACTCCATCTCAAGAATGATGAGTTCGTGTGTGGATTCGTAAGTACGAAATTTGATAATTAAATGTTCCGTATAGCTTCGGCAAGAATAAATTACACACATGAGGCATTTTCATAACCTCTGCACTTTAGTAGAAATATTGACTTGGATCACCTTTGAAGCATTTTTTAGAATTGAGGGGAGGTTTTCCAACAGCTTGACATTATCAGAATTTAAGAAAACTATCCATTGAACTGCTGTATTATCTCGTTTCAATGGTGAAGAAAAATTGGCACAATCAGTTAGGATGACGATACGGAATTAAAGTGCTATACATCACGCATGACTCTGAGCACATTGGCTGTCCAGTTCTAATGAAATGAGTGATGAGACCAAGGCTGGGAGAAGTATTATGGTAGTACTTGATAGACTGAATAATAAGGACACCGACATGAGTAATCACTTGAGAATTTGATAGTTAGAGTAGCATAACCATTTTCATTTCAACTTGACATGCATGTAACCAATTTTATAATGATCAAATCTACTGAATTGATTCATTGCGGAAATTGATGTGTAGAAAAAATGAGGCATTGAGGTTTTCCGTGGATTGATGACCACTCACCTAATCGTTAACTCTATCAAAATTTCATCATTATAGTTCATGTTCCATATACTTAAAATCAAACCCTGTTATGAGAAAAGTAACAATATTAACATGAGTACCAATGTGATAATCTTAATATTATTTCAATTTCTGACTGGAAAAATTTATAGTTTTAGATCATACCAAATAAGATGCAGAACTCTCGTTATTACGATCCCATAAATTCTTATTTTACCTGTCAGCCTGAGTGAAAAATTTACATCCAAATCTTCATATTGAAGATCTCTTCTCAAACGTTTCTTGGCCGTTTTGATGAGATTTTCTACTGGTACGAAGTGATGCTTTGTACCAGTCCCTCTTCCTTTGTGCTGTGAGGATAGTTGCCCCCAAGTAAGTGATTCAAAACTCAAGAGTTTTGGAAGTACATTCTTACACTATTCACCTCTATACACCTTTGTATCAAACCCCCATTTTCCAGAGAAACCTGCCATTGTCAGAAACCATTGAAACATGTCTTTGCTTGATTTAAGCTCAATATCAGTTACCTGAGAATTGATCCAGCTCTCAGAATGTAGATTTCCGCTGGTACAAGGGAATTTATCCATTCAATTGAGTCTCAGATCTCGGTGGGATAGTTTCATAATATTCAGACATAGATTCTAATGTAATCTCACTTGCTCCTCGCACTCTTGGTTAAAGTCCTGTTCTGGCTACTTCCATGGACTTTCCATATGTATCAGGCTACTGAGCCATTGAGGTGACTTATCTCCGTAGATGTTAAGAACTGCATCAACAGATTCTTTTTGGGTCCTTCTCAAATTATCTGGATTGCCACCAGAAATTTGTTTTATGGAGTAAATACCTCAATGTTTTTCGTACAAATCTGGAGAAACTGGACCATTGATCCATGCATGGATTTCTTCTTCAAACATGGGCTCTTCATCCCATACGAGTGACCATGCTTGACAATAGTAAACCAGTTTTTGGAGTTTCCATGCGGATATTTTTTCTTTTTTCTTAAGAATATATGCCGCTACATCTAATACTGAAATCATATGACCAATAAATTTTGAAGTGATAGAGAAGGATTATGAATTAAGGATCAATATATTCAATCTTATCATAAGATGATGGAAGAAAACTGCTGTAGTTTTCCATTCAAATGGAATGTCTACTCTGAAGAATTAGACCAAAATAACGATAGTAGAAAATCTCATTAAACATCTGAATATCCGCTGTAAATGAATCCAAGGTCGGAATTTGATTTTTTATGAAGAGTGCCCAATTCAGTCCAGAGTGCATCATACTCTGAAAATTCTTCTCTTCCATTATTCACTAAATGATGTGAACATAAAGAGGATTGGGCTAATCAGCTCTCTTCGCACCAACCATTTTGCCAGAGTCAACATCTCAATGATGGTCGTGTATGGATACACTGTATTGGTATATACTGTCCAAGAATCCATATCTTTCTTCTCTCTAACAATGACCTTATCGGTTGAAAGCCATTTCACAGATTTAAGAGAATCAAAATAGATTACATCCAACTTATCGTCAAGAATGAGTTTTTTCCATGTTTTCTACTTTGACAATTTGTAACATCTATTAAAAGTGTTAGACCTTGGGAATGAAGCACATCAGTACATCAATATATTTCATCAAAATGTGTTCCAATTCATTTGGATTAACATGATAGTATCTCATACCATTACGAGAAAATGCCAGAGAAAGTTCTGGTAAAATTCAGATTTATGAAAAGGCTTTCAAAAATTTCGTATATTTACAAGGATGGGCGATTAATAATGAGTTTTTGGAAGAATTTCACAGTTTTTTCTTGGTCTTCCTACATTAGATTGTCATCAGTGAAGTCTCCATTGTACGCCATGTGAGGATTTCAGCTATTTTAACATTAACTCTATTTCATCCATGAAACAAATACTGACTCTTTTTCTTGTTGCAATGCTGATGCTTGCAAACAATGCGACTGTTTATGGACAGGCGGGGGAGCCATTCCCAGATGACTTTATCTTCTTTGTCGACGGAATTAACACTGAAATTCCATCCTATGACACAAGAATTTCTGTAGTTGATGATCCAACCGATCCAACCAATAAGGTTCTTCAATACAATTGGGCTGATGGTTTTCCATTCTATCCTTTTCACTTCTCATCTGATGCGGCTGTTGGTGCGGACTTGACCAAAAATCGAATGGATGGTGATGTCCTTAATGCACGAATATGGGTTCATCCTGATAATGCTGGCAAGGGTAGAGTTCATCTGATGTTTGAGGACAAGACTGATGGTAGTGGCGAGATGGATGGCTCAGCCGATCTTCCCTTCAGGCTTGTATGGAATATCCCAGATAGTTTACGTAATGGTCAGTGGCATGATATTTCTGCTCCTCTTCCCCCTCCAACATACAAAGAACTTGAAGATGCTAAAAAATCTGGAGATATTGATGGGTTAGATAGCTTGTGGATCTACGCTGGTGCTTGGTCATCAGGTGGGTTTGGTGTCGGAATTGATGATCGAATGGGGCCAAATACAACGCACAATCCTGATTTATGGGAAGAATTTGAATGGACAAATGTGCAAAATATTGGGGTTCACTTTGATAATAATCAAGGCGGAGGTGTCATCTACCTAGATGATGTCTATATTGGGGCTCCCAATTTGGATCTTTCTGATCAAAACGCACCTGCAAGTCCGGCGATGGGAGTGACTGCTGTCGCATCTGCTGATAGCAACACGATCTCATGGGCATCCATCACAGATGCTGGTGGCTATAAGGTCTATTACAGCCTTGAAGAGTTCATGGATGTATCGGATCCAGGTGTTGCATTGGTGGCAACACTGGGTAAGGATGCTACATCCATTGGTCACAAAATCGAAGTTCCACATGCAAGCCTTGCCCCCTTAACCCTGTACTATGCTGTGACAACAATCAGCAACGCTGGTGTTGAAAATGATGATATCTCTATGAGTAAAAGTACTGTCGAAAATGAAAATCTTCCCGTCCAGCCTTATATCGCTGAACTTACTGGAGATCAAGAAACTCATCTTGAAGATCTGCTTTTCGACGATTCTTTTGAGGATGTAGCGAATGGATTTCCTGAAGGCTACAAGCCCTTTGAATTGAACACGAAACACTTTAAGCAAGGGGATGCTGGTCTACCTGATGGAGATGATGACTTAAGTGGAAGACTTTGGGCTGGATACGGTGCTGATCCACCGCTTCTCTATCTTTATGTTGAGGTTACTGATGATCAAATTTCATTACAAGCAGCTGGTGAAAACCCTGCTAACGGCTGGCAACATGATAGTATTGAATTTGGTTGGGGCAATTACGATGTACGTGATGTAGAAGGCGGTGGGGTTTTCACTGGATCACCCCATCAGGATATATTGCGTGGAGAATTTGCAGACTATCAGTTTAGAGTAATGGGACAGGGAGATGGAACGAAAGGTGGAACCGATGCTGTTGCGTTTACTGGTTGGAGTATCGACGCTGTTCCTCAGGGAAGCGAATCAATCTATGATCAACTCTTGGATGGAAACCAAGTACTCGGCTATAAAATCCTTTCTGTAATCCCGCTAGACCAAATCCAACTCACGGATTCTAATGATGCTCAAATTGAGTATCCAACTGGCGATGAAATTGGCTACTTCCCCTTCAACTTCGTGTTGAATGACGGAGACGGTGGGAACCGTGATGCTCAAATTCAATGGTCCATTAAGGGTAATGCTGATGGCCAGTGGTGGAACACACCCGCACAATGGCCTGCAGTCGCTCTGGTAGGTAAAGATGTTGGAGCTCCTGAAACACCTGCTGGTCTACAGTTGTCAGCCACTGCTGATGGTACAGCTATTACATCGTTAGATGTGGCTGAAGGGGCAACACAGACCTATTATCTAAAGCTCCTCACCCAACCTACCTCGGATGTCTCAATTACGATTTCTGGACAGGCTGGAACCAGCTTAGTCCTTGATAATGATGGCGATGCAAGTACAGACTTTACCGGGATGACGTTTACTTCTGAAAACTGGAACACGGCTCAAATGGTGATGGTCACTTCTATGGTGGATGGCGATGGAGATGATGAAACCGTCATGCTGACCCACTCCAGTAAGAGTGATGATTCCGATTATGATGAAATGACCTATCTCATTACGGTGAATGTATCTGATGTCACTCAGACAAATACTGAAGATGGAATCGAACTTCCCGATGAAGTAACGCTCTATCACAACTATCCGAATCCATTCAACCCATCAACGGTCATCACCTTTGCTCTTCCCGCTTCTGAAACCGTATCATTACGCATCTTTGACTCGGTTGGGCGAACGGTTTCTACTCTCTTGGATCAGCAACTCCAATCCGCTGGTGTCCACTCGGTTCAGTTTGACGCATCAGGATTGGCATCTGGTGTCTACCTTTATACCCTTGAATCGGAGTCATCCGTGCTCTTGACTCGCCGCATGCTACTGGTTAAATAATGCGGATTCCATCGGGACGCAATAAGCATCTTGGATTGGCTTTCATCCTTTTCATGCTTTGCCTTGGTGGGGTAGGTAATCTCTACGCCTCCCCCACCAGCGGCCCGACCGGTAAAGTCGCTGGCAGAGTCATTGAAGCAGGTACTGATCTGCCATTGCCTGGTGTAAATGTTGTCCTTCAGGGTACATCCATTGGTGCTGTCACCGATACCGAGGGCTACTATCATATCCTGAATGTCCCCCCTAGTACGTACAGTGTGCAAGCTTCCTTTATTGGGTTTGCAACTGTGACGATTCAGAATATTCGTGTGGTTCAAGATCAAACCTCAACCGTCAACTTTGAATTGCGCGAAGAATTGATTGAGGGCGAAGAGCTCGTTGTCGTGGCCGAACGTCCTATCGTTGAAATGGACCGAACAACCACAACATCGGTAATTGATGCTGAACAACTTGAGGTATTACCTGTCACCAATGTTCAAGATGCTATCAACCTACAAGCTGGTGTCGTTGATGGACATTTTCGAGGAGGACGAATCGGTGAAGTGACCTATCTGGTCAATGGCGTTCCCATTACCAATGCGTTTAGCAAGGAAGCTGCTTTTGACATTGAACAGAATATGGTACAAAGTCTGGAGGTCATCAGTGGTGTCTTTAATGCAGAATATGGACAAGCAACGAGTGGAGTCGTCAATATTGTAACGAAGGATGTACCCGACCAATGGAGCGGATCTCTTTTAACTTATGCGGGCGCAATCGCTAGTACTCGGGAGTTAGAATTTATTAACCGTACATCCTCTCCTGGAGCATCGCTTTCAATCTCCGATTTTACCGCCGATACCGTTTCCTACTCCGAAGCATCTTCCCTACCCAATCTGTTTGATGTGCAGGCATCTCTCGGCGGCCCCTTGATCAAAGAGCGCCTTGGGTTTCAAACAACGGTTCGTTACCTCCAAGATAACTCACACTTTATAGGACGAAATTTATTTGCTCCATCTGATTCATCTCAAAACCTGAATACTGGACTCCCCCCGAGTGCGTGGACCATTGCCTCGTCTGGAAATGGTGACTTTGTTCCTCGTAATCGCACGGACAGGATCTCTGTCAATGCCTCCATTGGATTCTCTTTGACCAGTCGATTGAAGTTGGACTACAATGCATTTCTTCAATCGGGAACCTTTCAACCGTACAGTCACTTTCGCAAATATACCCCTGACGGGATCAATACCGTTCATTTCTTCAATCAAACTCATATACTAGGAATTCGATTCACAGCCAGCAGCAATTCATTTGCAAATTTATCGTACAGCTACCTCCATGATAAAACCGATGTCTATCTCTACGAATCTCCCTTTGATCTTCGCCATGTGAGTAGTGATTTTGGCTTTTTGCAAGGAGCAAATGCATTTGCTGTGGCCGGCAATGATCTATCTCAAAGTGATCAGCTAACGGCGACCCATACGATTGTGGCAGATTATTCTCATCAACTCAATCGGATTCATCTTTTCAAAGTTGGAGTACAAGCTCGATTGCATTCTTTGGATAATCGGGATTTTGGAATTGAACGCTCGTTCCGTACCTTCAATCTCCCACAACCGTCTCCTGACCAATTCTCTGATAATACTCTCAATGCTCAGCCCGTTGAGCTTTCCGCCTATATTCAGGATAAGATGGAATTTACTGGACTGATTGTCAATGCTGGCTTACGCTTTGACTACTTTGATCCAGATTATCTGAGTCCTATCGTTTGGGGACAGGGCGAACTTGAAGAAATCCCTGATCCAGAGAACCCAGGTAGTACTCGATCCAATCGTGAGCCTGCCAAAATTGACATGCAACTCAGTCCTCGTTTGGGGGTGGCATTTCCGATTTCTGAAACCGGCGTGATGCGATTCTCTGCGGGCCTGTTCTTCCAGATTCCTTCCTTTGGGCTTCTGTATACCAATCCCGAATATGAAATCAATCCAGCCTCCCTCTCCAATTCATTCGGGAATCCGGGCATCAACCCCGAACGAACTCTTTCCTTTGAAATTGGACTGCAACAAGGTTTCACCCGTCGTATTGGAATGGAAATCACCGTCTATTCGAGAGATGTTCGCAATCTGACCGGTCAGGAAATCTCAAGAACCCCACAGGGGGACTTTGTGATTCGATGGATCAATCGTGATTATGGCACGATTCGTGGGATGACCTTTTCTTTGTTCCAACGCCCTGGTGGGCGATTGAGTTGGACGCTTGACTACACGTTACAATTTGCTGAAGGAACTTCATCCAGTCCAGGCGAAGCCTTCGGTCGTCAACAGGCAGGCTTGGACGAAATTCTTTCCCTCGTACGTTTAGATTGGGATCGACGACATGTACTGAACAATACCATTACGTTTGAGCCTTTTGAAGGCCTCTCTGTTACTCTGATTAACCGCTTGCAAAGTGGTACACCGTATACAACCGTAAGAGAATTTATTCGCTCTGGTAAAAAGAACAATGCTACCAAACCCATGATTTTTGGTACGGACATACGCATGTATTACCGTATTCCTGGCCTTCGTCCTAACATACAGCTGTTCTTTCAGGCCCAAAACCTGTTTGATACGGTTCAGGAAGTCGGAGTCTACGAAGATACGGGGCGCGCCGACGAGTCGGTCACATTGGAGCTCTTTCGCCGAACGGGTGCCCAAGTCGGAGGACTCAATAGTCTGGATGAATTTTTCTATCGTCAGGAAAATTTTGGTGCACCCCGTAAAGTGAGTCTAGGACTCAATTACCGTTTCTAAATGAAGAGAGTATCCATTCTTGGGCTATTGTTTGGTCTGGGGTTGTTTCTTCTTCTACCCTCGATTTCTTTTGGACAAAATATTCCCTCGGATCTAAGAGGAGATGAAGATCTGATAGCTCGCGGAATTCTGGATGGGAATCTGATTGAAACCAACTTCCGCAACCATGGAGAATTGGCCCGCTGGAATGACCTTCCCTGGGGAGTCTGGCCCCGTGGGATCGGAGGAAGACACATTGATGGCGTTGGCATTATGGTGGCGGGGCAAGTCCCCGGCGAGCGCGTGAGATGGCCACAGTTTTTCTCTGGTGCAACCGAAGATACCGTCTTGAATCCGGTGATTCTTACCTATCGAGACTTTGGAAAACGATTAAGCCCCGATGGATCTCTGTGGGGATGGACTCCCCTACCCGGCTTTATGAATGTCAATCGATTAGATCCAATTACAGGACAACGTACACCTACACCCGCTCTCAGCGATGATCCGACATCGTGGCCTCAATTTTGGCCTGACCGTCTCAATAATCCTGACGATCCTGGCTGGCCTGGCAATTGGAATGGGTTTTTTGGGCGAGGAGTCTTTAATGCCGATCTGGAAAGTTTCTATGTCATGGATGACTTTACCGATCAAGAATACGCTATTGACCCCGAAACCAATCGTCCTAACAGTGAATACGGAATTTTTTATCCAAGTAGCCAAGATTCTACGATCGGTGGAATGGGTCTACAGACACAGGTTCGTCTCTTTCAGTGGGCCAATGTACTTGCCGAAGATCTGATGTTTATCCTGTATCGGATTACCAATGCCACCGATAAGGATCATACCGATCTCTATCTGGGACAGATCATGGATTATGGACTTGGCAATGAGGAGGGAGATGAGAACGCTGCATTTAACCCTCAACAGGATGTGGCCTATGGATGGGATCAAGATGGAATAGGCACGCGCCCCACGGGTGGTAACTATCCCCTTGGGTATACTGGTTTTGCATTTCTTGAAAGTCCTGCAAGAGCTTCTGATATGCTTGATAACGACGAAGATGGAATGACCGATGAATCTCGCTTTAACGGTCCGGGTAGTCTTATTGAAGGACAACAGCAAATCTTGAGTGTCGCCAGTTCTATGTATAATCTGGCCGACTTTGAAGCGTATTACGGTCCTATTGAATCCCGTCCAGCCTATCTTGCCGGACGCTGGTGGACAGGAGATGAGAACTTGGATTGGGTTGGATTTACAGACGATAATGACAACGGAATTCTGGATCCAGGAGAGGCACTCAATAATGACGTAGGCCGCGATGGGCAGGGACCTTTTGATCTTGGATATCCAGGTCCCGATGATGGGGAAGCCGATGGGATTCCCACCCTTGGAGAGCCCAATTTTGACGAGTTAGATGTGGATGAATCGGATCAAGTTGGTCTGACTGGATTTGATTTGCAGACGCGGCCTTTTTACGAAAGTGGCGATAATCTTCGGGATGACGCTTGGATGTGGGATCGCATCATTAATAACGCACAGTTTCCACTTGGGACAAAGCCTGAAGCCTTCAAGGCCGATTTAGAACCATTCATCCTTTTCTCCTCTGGACCCGTAGGACTTGAACCTCAGGGAACGGACTTTTTCTCAACGGCCTGGATCTTTGGTGAAGACGAGCGCGATTTCTTTAAGAATCGACGAACAGCTCAGAGTATTTTCAATGCCGATTACAATTTTGCACAGCCCCCCTTCCTTCCCAAACTCACGGCAGTGGCTGGTGATGGCCGTGTTGTCCTGAGCTGGGATACGGTTGCAGTTCGCAGTTTTGATCGTTTTACACAGGAATTTGACTTTGAAGGGTTCAAACTCTACAAGGGTACTGATCCATTGCTTTTTGACGCTCGCACCATCACCGATCTGGATGGCACAGCTACCTTCTTCAAGCCAATTGCTCAGTGGGATCTGCAAAATGACATTGGCGGACCGGTCACTGTTCTTGAAGGTGAGGCCGTCTATTATCTCGGTGACAATACAGGCCTTCAGTATTACTACGTAGACAATGATGTCACCAATGGTATCACCTACTATTATGCACTGGTAGCGTATGATCGTGGGTTCAGAGATCCCGATAACCCGTTAAAAGAACCGATTGACCCCCAAGAAAACTCTTTTAATATCAGCGTCAATCAGGCTGGCCGCCTTACGGGGTTTTCTCAAAATGCTGCCGCGGTCATTCCCCGATCCGTACCTGTTGGCTATATTGAAGGAAGTGCTAACGAGGATTTAAGTCAGGTCACTGGAGGAATCGGATCTGGATCCATCAGCGTGCGACTGATTCAGGAAGGACTTGCTGATTTTGATGGCATCTATCGTATTTCTTTTTTCAGCGAGTCTGTTTCAGATGTATCTGACCTGTATTCCACCACTGGATATGACCTGATGAATATCGCCTCTGGTGAAGTATTGATCAATCGCAGCCCTCTTGTCGAGTCCACTCCCCCATCAGATGGATTCGTCATTGACATTACCAATGTAGAATGCCCCGCCCCCACGGGTTGCGAACTGGATCAATTGAATACAGGATTTCTCGCGAATGGGGGAACCGAGAGCGAAATTTATGACTTGGATCCTCGTAATCTTGACGGATACACTACCAACTGGATAGCATCCGTTGATCGGGATACGACTTCAGCGTTTCGGGCATCACCTGATGATTATCAACTGATCTGGGTATCCCCTGATGATTCGCTCTATCGTTCGCCTCGATTCTTCGGATATCTACGTGAAGAGGTTCCTATCTTCGCAATCAACAAAACAAAAAACATACCTGCTGAGATTTTCATGCAGGACACCAATGATAGTCGTGCCTTTGATGCTGGCGACCACATGATTATTGCAGAGCGTCCAGCAAGACGTGGTCCGTGGCGTTTTCGATACCGAATTCGATTCAATGCAGCTGATGGGAATAATTCTATTGCTCCCTCAGCGGGTAATTCGTTTCACATCTCCAGTGACAAGCCGTTTGCAACTGGCGATTTTTTCCAGTTTACGCTTCAATCTTCATCGATTGATCCAGATCTAGCCCGCAGTGAACTTGACCGAATTGCCGTAGTCCCCAACCCTTATGTGGGCACCTCATCATTTGAACCTCGTAGCCAGATTGAAGGCCGAGGTGAACGTCGGGTGCAATTTATCCATCTGCCTCCTCAGTGCACCATTCGTATTTTCAATATACGAGGCGAACTGATTCGCACTTTATATCATGATGGAGTGACCAGTGATGGTGCTATGTGGTGGGATCTTCGCACAGAAGAGCAACAGGATATTGCTTATGGCGTGTACATTTTCCATGTAGATGCCCCTGGTATTGGCGAACATATTGACAAATTTGCCCTTGTCAAATGATGAAAATGAGTGTTTTGATCAGGTACGCGTTTTTGATGTTGCTGTTACCGATCAGTTTTGGTAGTGAAGTTGTCTCTGCTCAAAGTAGATCTGGGACAACGGCCGCCAGTTTTCTCACGATAGGTACTGGTGCTCGTGGACAGTCTCTGGGGCATGCATATACCGCCATTGCAACTGGAGCGGATGCTTTATTCTGGAACCCCGGTGGTGCTGCTCGTGCTTATGGGAATCACGATAATGGTAGCGTGTTTCTCACTCATTCCAGATGGCTTGCCGATATTGACTATAATGCGGCAGCAGTTGTGATTCCTGTCTATAAAGACCATGTCGTAGGCTTGAGTGTTGCTGCGGTGAACTATGGAGATATGAAAGTGCGGACGGTTGCTTTTCCAGAGGGGACGGGCGAGACTTTTCGTGCCAATGATTTTAGCTTGGGAATCAGTTATGCTCGCCCATTGACGAAATCCTTTTATTTTGGTGGAACGGCGAAATATATACGTCAGGATATCAGGGACATGACGGCCAGTACGATTGGATTTGATTTGGGATTTGTCTTACAATCGGAGTACCTGCGAGGGCTAGTGTTGGCTGCATCCATTCAGAATTTTGGTGGAAAAATGCAAATGGATGGAGTCAATAGTGTTGTCTTTGTGGACATTGATGAAACCATCACTGGTAATAACCCCGATATTCCCGCTCGTATTGAAATGGATTCATGGGATCTGCCACTTTCGTTCAAGTTTGGGCTTGCCATGCCTCTTATTCAAGCCGGAATGATTGAATTCACTGCTCTTGCAGATATACAACAGAGTAACGACAACAGTTTGAATGGAGATGCAGGTGCCCAGCTACGCATCCATAATCGGACATTCAACTTGGACCTTCGTGGGGGATATAAGGATCTGTTTCTTGATAATGTAGACAGTCATCTGACTTTCGGAGCTGGAATTGATGTACGAGCGTTTGGATTCCGTCTTGGATTTGACTATGCGTATACGCCATTTGAGCTTCTTGGACACACGCAGGTGGTGGATTTTCGAATCTATTTCTAAAGCTTGTGGGATCTTCCTTCTTGCCCTCCTGCTTTTTGGATGCTCTCGCCCTTCCGTGGTGGATGAATATCTTCTCCCCGTCGCATCTATCAATGAATACTCCATCACCGTTGGAGAATTCGAACGCTCTTATGTCCAGACTCTTATCAGCACGGGGCAGAACGATACTCCTGGCGGACGCTACGCTCATTTAGATGCTCTCATTGATGAACACCTCTGGTATGAAGAGGCACTTCGTCGCAATCTGAACGCTGACAGCTTACCCTCCGAATTCAGAGATCTTGCTTTGAAGCGTGCTGTAGGAGGCCGCTACTATGAACTTGAGTTTGTAGAAAAACTGCCCCCTCTGACCGAGGCTGAGATTCGCAAGGCGTTTGCCTTTGACAAGCAACCGATCCTTGCTCGCCATCTATTTTACCGCAATGAAGCGGATGCCAACGCATCCTATGAACGCCTGATGTCTGGGGAGTCATTTATAGAGGAAGCTCAGCGTACGTATCAAACCGAGCAGTTTGATTCCACTGCAGGATGGCTGGGAGAAATTCGATATTTCCAGGTGGATGATGCTTTTGCCGAGGCTACATTTTCATTACCCATTGACAGTTTTTCAACCCCAGTTCGTACTCGCCAAGGATGGCATGTTATCAAGGTTGAAGACCGCCTTGCTGCTCCGATTCTATCGGAATCAGAGTTTCAGACACGCAAGAAAGGAATTGCAAGCCTCCTACGCCTGCGAAAGCGAAGGTTAGAAGGCGATCGATTTATACGTACGTTCATGAAACAGATGGATGTTG
The DNA here is from genome assembly GCA_026708685.1 of Bacteroidota bacterium. Lineage (GTDB taxonomy): Bacteria > Bacteroidota > Rhodothermia > Rhodothermales > Bin80 > Bin80. The sequence goes on along the minus strand of JAPOUL010000012.1, from coordinate 5,991 downwards.
AAGTGATCCCTGACGGGATTCGTTCACTCCGTCTTGCCCTTGGGCGTATGATGAATTCGGAGATCTCCATAGATCACTCTTCTGATACTCCCCCACTACCCTTGACCCCTGAAACTCCACTTGCAACCTTCCAAGTCAACGGCGAGGTTGAGACGTTTACCGCAAGCGATTACTTTTTCTGGTTTCCAGAGCTGCCTCTCTCTGAGGCATCATCTAGTCCTTCAGCCTCACTTGGGCGTGCTCTCCGTAATGAAGCCTTGGCTTTGGTCGGAATGGATCAAGGGCTTGAAAAGGATCCCATCGTTCAAGATGATCTCATTCACTCCATACGAACCTATCTTGCACAATCGATCCGTCAGGGTGAGTCAGACTCCACATTCATTCATGCGTTACGGTCGTCAGCGATGATTAACATTGACTCAACACTCTTCCATGAAATTATGCTGAAGTAATTCTGTGGGTTTTCTGAAATTGTAATTGAAGACTGCCTCCTAGATCTTGAGATCAAAACACATTCACCAGACCTCACGATACAGAACAATCGTATTCACATCTCATGTTCCCTGCAATACCATTTTGGATTTATGACGGATCATTTTGTAATCATAACCGTTCATTGGTAAAATAATTCATTCGGTGTACAAAAGAATTTTTGTCAAATTGAGCCTTCATAATCAGAATACCTGCCTCCAAGAAGACTTAGCATACCAGACGGAGATCCTTCAGGATGTTTCCAGAACGTTTGCTTTGACCATTCCAGAATTGCCACCTGAACTGCGAGTTGCCGTTGGAAACGGATATTTGCTGTGCAGGATTACGGATACGATTGAGGATGAAGAAGCACTTTCTGCACAACAGAAGCGTGAATTCTGTGATCGTTGGTTGCATGTATTGCAGGGAGAAAGTGATGCGAAAGAGTTCTCGCATGATCTGTCGAATCTACTGACTCTCTCTGCAACAGAACGTGAAAGTGACTTGATCATCAATACCTACAGGGTCGTACGAGTCACCAACAGCTTTTCGGCGCCCCAACAAAAGGCACTCCGCCGCTGTGTACGGATTATGGCTGATGGGATGGCTGAATTTCAGCAGGCTGCCAGCCTTGATGGACTCTCCGATCTTGATCATTTTAACCGATACTGTTATCATGTCGCGGGTGTTGTTGGTGAGATGCTCACGGATCTATTCTGTAATTACTCTGAGCAGATCGGTGAACGAAGGGATGATCTATTTGCCTTGGCTGCCTCCTTTGGTCAGGGCCTTCAAACGACGAATATCCTCAAAGATGTATGGGAAGATCAGCGTCGGGGAGCATGCTGGTTGCCGCGTAGCGTCTTCCAACAACACAGTTTTGACCTTCGGTCTTTATCACCTGATCATACGGATCCACGATTCGTGGATGGATTGAATTCTCTCATTGCAGTTGGTCATCACCATTTGACGAATGCTTTAAAGTATACGTTGTTGATACCATCTCATGAAACAGGCATACGACGTTTCTGTCTCTGGGCGTTAGTGATGGCCGTACTTACTCTGCAGAATATCTATAAAACACCCGAATACAAGAGCGGTCAGGATGTAAAGATTTCCCGTCGTGCTGTGAAAGCAGTCGTCGTATCTACCACCGCACTGGCCCGTTTTGATCCAGCCCTTCGGCTCATGTACAATCATCTCGCTCGTGGTTTACCTAAGACTTCCTCTTGAATCATGTGTTCGGCTTTCTACTGATTGACCAACAATATTCTGACCATCATTGCCGAGTAGTTCAAGTGATGGATTATTGCAGATCCATTCAGCCATCATGATGACGCACTTGATCTATATTGAGAACGATGATTTATATCCCGTTCAAATGGATCCTTATACTCGCCCGAAAATTGTTCCCTACTTCATCATTTTATTGTTCTATCACGATTTGTATGGGTATAGTGTTAATCCTCAGTGAAGATTCAAGTCAACATGGTAATAACAATAACTGGATTATGTTCATCATTACCTGCTCCAGAGAGTACTCAACAAAATCAAACCTTGGTAGTTTTGCTTATACGGACATACTATCTCTCAGTAATGATTGATCAATTATAGTAGAGAGAATCAAGATTCAGAGATTAAACGAAGAATTAGGTGTCTGGAGTGTGGAGCAGATGTCGCAACTCTACAAGATGTTTTGGTTGGAAGTTTTGCTGAGTAATCGTCACATTTTGAATTTTACTGGATAGAAAGGTTGCATGTCTTCCATTGGATACGTTAATTGCATGAAGAACAATTTCACTACTTGAGGTGGCGGCCATGGAGTATGGTTCAATACGACAGATTGATTGTTGATAATGGAGATCAACGCATAAATGATTCACTCCTGCAAATCGGATTTTCTCAAAATGTTTTTAATGTTAAGAGCAATCGGAAGATCTAAAATTGGGTTTCGAAGTGCAACGCTGTCGCGTGCAATGGGCATGAGCGAGACGGTTGTTCCGCATTCAATCCAATCAAATAGCTCAGATAAAGCCTCCAAGTAGGAAGTAATGGGGGGAAGTTGTGGAAGTTGATGGCTCAGCATGGATGCCCAGATTCGTTCAAATTTATCATTTAATATGGAATGAAAATCAGCATGATTCCAGTTGCAGGTGATTGTTTAGCTTTGAATTGTGACCGATTTCCAGCTGGATGACAATAACGGAAAAACATCGTCAGGGTAACTGAGTAGATTGCAGAGTTACTGGACACGGTTGATCACATTCTGTTCTATAATATGTGTGAACAGTGTTCACCTAGTTATTACCGTTTTTCCCCTCTGAATCAAGCATCAATGTATCAGTTCAATCACGAAATTTGAGTGAGCCATTAATCATTGGTGTTATGGTCTAATTCTGTGAGGATTTCGTGAAGTTGCCCAGGCTCACGAGAAATGGCGAACGACCACTGCCCAAATCCTCCATGCTCATTGACGGCTTCAATCCACTGTTGCATAAACTTGTGTTTGCATTCCGTCTCTTCATTTTCTTGCCCTTTTATTTCCACAATTAACATGTCGTCGGACATGAGCCTCACGATAAAGTCTGGGCGATACTTGCGGATGACTCCTCTGAACGAATATAGGATTTCAAAACCAAGGTGATCATTTTTTACCCATGCCTTGACTTCAGGTCTACTGTCCAATATATTGGCTGCCTCCACTTCCCATGTACCATCAAAGACACAATGATTGATATGACTTCGTTTGGTGGGATTGCATGGCTTCGTGGTATACCATGTATTCATATCGGCAGTTGAAAGAATGGGGCGATCATGATCAAAGATCAACTCCAGTTTTTCGGCATTTTCATAGCGAATTGCACTCAAAAAATGCTGAATCACTCTGGACATACAAATGGTTATTATCATTTGACGCGAACGATGACTCTGCAGTCCCACCGGAGTATGAACGATCTGTATTTTACTCGTTTGATTAATAAATTTTTCGGCCAGATGTATCAACTGACCGATCAGTTTCATGGTATCTTCCTTCCAATTTGGAAGAACTTGTTGATAAACACTGTTCGCGGTTTCAAAAATGATTCTTTGCATTCGACCCCCCTCTGTTAATTGATGCAAATCAATCTCCGTAATCCTATCTAAATTAGGCTTCCCTTCTATGATTGGTGCAATTTCAACGATTTGAGCAATCGTGGAAACATCCAGTTCAAGTGGACTCAGTTTTTCAAAGTCTACGGACAGATGCGAGCTCAGTGTATGCTCAACCCGTATCACATTTGGCCAAGATATTTCAAAACCTATTCGTTCAGAAACTACTTCAATTGTTGTTTTAGGTTTGGGAGGTTGAGGGGGATTATTCCCAACATCTTCATGGGGAAGAAACGTAAATGGAACCCCAAAAATATTCACATACTCTGCTTCAAAAAGACCTGTATCTGGATTCACATCGTAGGTTGTGCGACGTAGTCCACGCCCGACCACCTGCTCACAAAGGAGTTGGCTTGAAAATGCTCTTAGCCCCATGATATGAGTTACTGTTTTGGCATCCCACCCTTCGGATAACATTCCAACAGAAATAACATTTTGAATGAGCTCTCCCGGCTTGCCTACTTGTCCTACAGTATCTACCTGCTGCCGAAGAAGTTCTGCCTGCTCCTTTTTTGTACGACGCACTTTGGTTTTTTTAGGGTGTGATAAATGGTCTAATTCCGTGATGGGTTCTTCTGAACTTTCAGCTGTGCTGAGGACCTTAGAATCAATATGGAGAATACGTTCAGGGTCACATAACTCATCAATTACCACATGTTTGTGATCAAAAGCATACTTGATACGTGCTGCCGTTTCCGTGCGATTGGCAACAGTAATCATCACTGGCGGAGTATGATTGATGGGTTGGTTTTCCCATTCTCGGGCCGTTTTACGCCAATCATATCCAAGTAAGTAATAGCCGTTAATGACCAGATCTGGTAATCGCTCCTCTGGTTTTGCGGGTCTATTTAATTCACTCTGAACATCTGGATCATTATAGATGTGGTATAAACGAGACTTAAATGTATTGGTATCTGGTAACGCGTCATCATTGATAACAACACGAGGAGTTTTTACAAGTCCAGACTCAATAGCATCGTTGAGTCCAAAATCACTTACTACCCAGTCAAATAGTTCGTCATCTCGATTCCGATTGCCTGACGAAGCAAAAGGAGTGGCTGAGAAGTCAAAGCACTTCTGAATTCCGCATGTTTTGTGGATTCTATCCAATCCTTCAATCCACTTTGTAGCTTCTTCAACACGTTTTTTCTCACTTTTTTTCACCTTTAATCCTGGTGGTATACGCCATGCATGATGTGCTTCATCGTTAATGACCAGTAAATTCCGAGCCGTTGACATGTCTCCAAGTACATCACGAACATATGCTTCATCACTGAGGGATCCGCGTTTATCCACTCCCCTCTTTTTTGCAATCTGCTCATCTGTTTCCCAGTTCAGTGCATGCCAGTTTCGGATTAGAATTCGACCTTGACGTATTTTTTCCATGAGGTGTGAAGGTACTACTCGAAAACTTTCATAGTAATTACCTATCTCTGATGGCTTCAATACCGATAACCTGTTCTTAACTGTGAGACCGGGAGCAACAATCAAAATATTCTTGGTAAATCGTATATCTTGCCGATAAGTTACCTTGTTGAGGATATGCCATGCAATTACCATAGCCATTACCACCGTCTTGCCAGTTCCTGTTGCCATCTTCGCACACCACCGATCAAATATTCCACCATCGGATGGAATTTCAATGCCAACCTTTTCATTAACGGGTGCCTCCGTCAACCAGATGATCGTTTCTGCGGCTTCTAACTGGCAAAAGAAAAATCTTCTGTTCTCAAATTCCTCTGGGTCATTCCAATACTCCAATAATCTCCTCGTCATCCCAGTTACACCTGGGTATCCTGAATCTCGCCATTTTTTGACTCTTGGACGAATTGATTTCACCAAGGGGATTTCTTTAAAGATTCCAGGGTCATCATAAGCCTTGGAGTCCCCCGAAGCGATCACAAATCCCGCAGGTCTCCGTCCAGCTACTTCATAAAAACGACGCTTCTGTCTATCATAATGCCAATGCTTCTTGGGTTCGTGATATGGCGAGTTTATGATGAGTTGGGGGATTTTAGAATTATCCATGATGGCTTATGATTGTATACTGTTCTAGGACTTCAACTGTATAGATGGATGTCTGAACTTTACCAATGACGATCATCTTCTAAAACCCCCCAAAGCGGATATAGGATATGCAAACATGTAAAGCAATGATCTTATTGTAGACGGTCCTACCATTAATCCAAGTCTACAATTTTCAGACTCTCAATACCACGATCATCTATAATTTTCACGGCCGCACGACGATGGTCACCTGCCCTAAATGGTAATGACTGGGTGCCGACATAGGCTTTCAATAGATCCGCTTCAATTTCTGCTTTGAGATTTCTCTGCAATTTTTCTATATCCTTTACCCCCATGTCTGTG
>JAPOUL010000053.1 GCA_026708685.1 Bacteroidota bacterium | reverse complement strand
AAAAATGGAAACAGCAAAACTGCGGAAAAAATCCACTACAAATTGCGAACTTGCGTTAAATACTTATTTTTCACATGCAATCAACAACTGGAAGTTGGGTAAGCGGAGAAGACTTTTTTGATAGGGAGTCCGATCTAAAAATTCTCAAACATCGCATAGTTGGAGGTAACCATATATTGCTTACCGGACATAGACGTATGGGAAAGACTAGTCTTTTGCAAGAGATCGGCAGACAGCTCCAACATGATGGCTGGACATTTCTATACTGTGATCTTGAGCGAGCATTTGAGCCAGAGGATGTCGTTGCTGAAATAGCAGCCACTGTCCAATATGGAAAACCATCCTCTCTTCGCTTCTTTAACCGATGGTTGAAACGGATGAGAGATAGCATTGAAGAAATCAGTTTTTCTGAATTCCGCTTGAAACTGCGTGCAGAAATAAATGACAAAAACTGGACACTTCTTGGCGAGAATATTATAGAAGAGTTCTCTAAACAAAAAAAACCAACCCTATTGATTCTTGATGAGTTGCCCGTGTTCTTAAAGAGATTGGTAGACCAGGATGGAAACGCTCTGCGAGTTGATCTGTTTTTAAGTTGGTTACGTGCAGAATTGCAGCGGTCAACGAAGACCAGACCTGTTTTAGTTGTCTCTGAAAGTATTGGTCTTGCCCCATTGTTGCGAAGATTGGGCATGCCCGAAAAGATCAACTATCTTTATTCCTATCAACTTCACCCATGGGATAAAGATGACTCAATAAAGTGTTTTGAGCTCCTTGCTCATAGTCAAGAACTATACATTGAAAATGGAGTAGCGGAGGCTGTATATGAAACTTTAGGAATGGGTGTTCCCCACCATATTCAATCATTTTTTGCACGTCTGAATGATTATGCAACACAATATCATCTTGACTCCATTTCTATCAAAGATGTAAGTACTGTCTATCACTCTGAAATGTTAGGTCCTGCAGGGCAAGTTGATCTTGATCATTATCGATCGCGCCTTAAAAATGCACTCTGCCAAAAAATCTTTTTCATCGCTGATATTATATTGACTGAGGTGTCTACTCAGAGTAATTTTAATCAAGAAGGACGAGCAATTCTTGAAAAAATCTATGGGGAGATTATAGAAGATATTTCACAACATGTTGAAGAAGTTCTTGATATTTTGATGCATGATGGATATTTAGTGAGTGACAACGGAGGCTATAAACTTGCGTTTCGACTTTTAAAAGATTGGTGGGGTGGGGCAAGCTACAGAGATAATTATGTTCCCCTCAGTCAACTTGATCAAGGATCCCGTTCTTAATCAAGATACAAACACCTGCTTATATACAAACTACTCATCTGGGTATTTGGAATCGTTTTTGAGTTAGAGGCTTTTGCAAAACCTCAATATTTTCGTAGAAATATTGCTCTGAATGCCATGAGACGCGTTTTTTTGATTAAACTGCTAGGTTTTGCAAAAGCCTCGTTATATAAAAGTTTTTATCAGAACTTCATTAAACATCACTAATCAATATGACGCACTTCAAATGAGAACATTTTATTCTGGGACTGTTCAGTCTGACGAGGAGGTTCTGCATCATTTTGTGGCACGAGACTATACCATAGATATCGTGGTTCAACTATTAGGCCGTAATGTGGATACTCCATCATGTCAACATGGGTTAATTATAGGAACTTCTGGACAAGGTAAATCATTGCTGTTGGCCCGTACAGAATTGGAATTACGATTCAATCATGAATTATCTTCACATCTATTCCCTGTTCGTTTTTCTGAAGAGAACCATGAAATCTTCAATATTGGAGAATTTTGGCTTGAGGCTATGTTCCATCTCGCAAGAGAATGTACTCGATCTGAGCCTGAAATTGCAAAGGAATTGGACGATTTTCATTCGTCACTGAGTAAGAAATGGAATAGTGACCTTCTGGAGAATCATGCTTTCAATGCAGTGATCGAAACTGCTGAGAAACTTGGCAAGAGGTTAGTCTTGATGGTTGAGAACTTTGAATCGCTATTGAAGAATACACCTGATATTTTCGGATGGCAACTACGAAAAGTTTTGCAAACAGTGCCCGAAATTATTCTATTAACCACATCCAACACCTATTTCAATCAGCTCATAGATAGCGACGAACCATTCTACGGTTTTTTTAGGGTTATTCAACTAGATCCATTGAACACAGCGGATTGCCAAAACCTTTGGGCAACAGTTACCAAAATTCGCCTCACAAAAAAAGAGATTCGACCGTTAGAGATTCTCAGTGGTAGAAATCCGAGACTTTTAATGATGATGGCTCAAATTGCTCAAAACAAGAGTACTTCAACCTTATTGGATATTATGGTGTTGCTGATGGACAAAAAGGCTGATTATTTTCATTTGAAGATTGATTCTCTGCCCAAAATGGAAAGGAGGGTTTTTCTAGCAGTGATTGATCTTTGGCAGTCTTCAAGTTCAAGTGAAATTTGTGTTCGTGCCCGAATGGATATTCGTACGGTTTCAACCATGCTCGGAAGGCTTGTCAAGCGGGGATTCATCGTGATTCATGGTATCGGTAGAATGCGTAAATATAGGGTCAGTGACCGGCTTTTTCCCATCTATTATCGTTTATCACGCTCTGGAGATCAATCTAGTGATGTACTACAAATGATACATTTTATGTCCGCATATTATTGGTCTGATGAAAACCCTATGAGCAGGTTACTTTTAGATGAAATCACAGAAATCGCCACTACAATTCTCACAAGTGATTCCATGATGATTGAGGATGCGAAAATGATAGATGCTCTTTCTCCCGTTATGATTGAATCCATGCCTATGAGTCTACAACAATTCTTAGCGAGTATTCTTGAAGATTGTGAAAACAGAGAGTTTGAACAGGCAACGATTAAACTAGATTTTGTCCAACAAAGTTACTATTCTGAAAAATCTTATGACTTAGAATTACAATATGTTCGTGCATCAATACTTGTCTTGACAATCATTTGCCAGTACGAACTCAATCATCTAAAACTTGCGATTTCAACAATTAAGACACTGGTTGCTTCTTTTCAAGACTCAACATCTGTTATTCTCCAGCGAAGTATTGCATGTTCGTTACAATTAATGAGCATCATGTTATCTTCTCAAGGTAATTCTAAATCTGCTCTCAGTTCTATCAATAAATCGATTGATTATTTTCACAGTCAAAACGATCCCATAGCAGAAAGATGGTTGATTCAATCCTTAATCTTCAAGTCAAAACTTGAACTGAATGAAGACATGATAGAGTCAGCTTCCTCAACCTATGTAGATATCATGCAAAAACTTCATCCTTTGGATGTAAAGGATAAGCCAGTTCTGATGTGGGAAGCCTTAATTTTGGGGGTACTAATTCAATTAGCAAAGGGCGAAATTGAACATGCGATGGATGGATTTCAAAACGTCTATGCAGAATTCAATTCCGACAATCCAAGATATATCAAGTCTTTGGTCTATCTTTCACTTGCTCTACTACGATCTGGTGCACAACCCCAGCGCGTTCTTGAAATCATAGATCGTGACGAGCATAGCAGAGAAAGCTTAATCCCTCTAATCATTGTCTTAAAGAAAAAATCAAACGAATCGTTTCGTGCTCCCCAAGAAATTCTAAAAATCGCCTATGATATCATGTATGATTCATCGCTTTCAGAATGAATAAACATGATCACTCACTTCCCTAATCCATAGAACAATCTCTGCATGTAAATCTTGAGTTACTATGAAGATTTTTTGTGCGTTGACATAAATGATGTTAGTTCTACCACCAACACCAAATTAAGGTCTGCTCGAAAAGTCAAAATGACTATACCTACTTCATGGCTATTGCAGAAAAAGATGCAAATCCCGGAAATCAGTGTGAAGATCCAGGGATTACATTATATATAATGATGGGGACATTGAAACCCCCATCTGTCCAATTTCAAATTCCGACGAATTGCCTGTTCCCCCCGTTCTTGTTACTTGGGGGGTAGAGGCAGACAGCGATCGGGAAGGGACTCCCTTTATAATCTATGTAGAGCTAAGCCGATCACTCGGTACAGAAGTGATCATTCCTGTAACTGTGAATCAAATAACAGATAACAATAATGATTGGTATGCACCCACACCACGGCAAGTGACTATTCAAGTAAGACTGAAATCTGGTACCTACGAAATTATTACAGTTGGCGACACTTATCCTGAAAAAGATGAACAGCTATGGGTTCAACTTGGTCAACTGCCAGAGCCCCTTGTCTTCGATAATTCTGCTTCAATGTAAATGAGCAAAGATAAAAACAACGAATGATCATAGAAAAAAGGATTTGTTTTGGAGTGTGTCTGTTGATGTGAATACTGCCTTCCTGATATACATCCAGATTTTGAAATTGAAGAACAATATGGGTGTGTATCCTACTTTTGTACAGTAGCGAATCAATGATTCATGATTGATGTACAATTTTGTTATATTTGTTGAAACTTTTGATACCTGTACTATCTCACTGCCCCAATGATATTGAAAATTAACCGTCGTAAATTTTTGTGGCAATCAACTCTGACTGCTTTGGGACTCGTTTCCTCAAACCTTCCTAACTCTACTACTGCCTCTAATAAGCTTCTTCGTTTTGGACTAGCTGCCGATTCTCATTATGCTGACAGACCTCCTCGTGGTACTCGTTTTTATCGACAGGTACTTGAAAAAATGCGGGAATTTATCAAGGTCATGAATCAGGATGATGTCACTTTTGTGATGCATCTCGGTGATTTTAAAGATGAAGATGAAGAGAAAATGGAGGTAGATACTCTCTCCTATTTACATGCTATTGAGTCGGAATACGCTAAATTTGAGGGGCCCAGATATCACTGCGTGGGTAATCATGATGTGGATAGTATCACCAAAGATCAATTCCTTAGTGGTATTGAAAATTCAGGTATTTCAAACCACCAATCCTACTACAGCTTTGACGCTGGACTCTTTCATTGCATTGTTCTTGATGCGAACTATTTTGAAGATGGGCATGATCATTTCTACAAATTACCGATTAATTTTCAGGATACCAACATCCCTGAAAAAGAAATCATCTGGTTACAAAATGACATCTCGTTGAATAAAGACAAACCTGTTTTGGTTTTTTGTCATCATCCTCTTTTTCATTTCATCAGAGATGAAAAGCAATTTCATGTTAATAACTATCAGCAAATTCAAGAAATCCTTGAGAACCATGGTAATGTAATAGCCGTATTTCACGGGCATGTTCATGAAGAACGATTTCAGCAGGTCAACGGAATCCATTATATCACACAACTTGGAATGGTGGATTATGAGGGCATCGAAAATAATTGTTTCTCCATTGTTGAGTTGGACAACCAAGGAATTGAAGTCATTGGATTCAAAAGAGCTTCTAATCATCAGATGACATTATAGGTGGATTAATCCTTTGAAGTTTATCCTTCCCAACCAAACGTTTTGATTACAAATTCTGGCTGCCAATCATTTATTGTATGATTTATCACCACCGAATAACATAGCCCCCTACCCTATTCGGTCTAATTCCATTCATGCTTAAATTCAAGATGAAATTGGATTATTCAGCCAAGGTTTTCGTATGTCAAATTGGAGTATTTATGACATCCACGATTTCAAAGCATTTATCTGACGATCAATAATTGTTGCATACTCTGGTGTTCTTATTGGCTTATCTCATTATAATTTTCTAATCTAAAAAGAATCTTCCCTCCACCTCAAAAGAGTGTTTTCAAGGTCATTAACTAAAATCTGTATCTCACTATCACTATGTTGAATCTCGACGTATGTCATTCGTTGGCATATCGTAGCAAGATTAATCTTGATCGCATCACATAAGGTTTGTAGTTTCGTCTTAGCAATATTCGCTGGAGTATCGGATGCCGAATCATAGATTTGGTCAATACTTGCGATTTGAGTGGCCAGATCATCTTCATTGAGATGTAATTCTTTGGAAATAGAACCTGTATGCATGCGAAGTTTACTCCAGATCCATGTTTCAGGCCCATCATCACCCGGCAAAAACAGGACTGGAACATTATAGTCGGCAGCTTCCTTTATCTTCTTCGTCATTTTGTCTTTCTGTTGATCTCCATCAAGAACAAAGACAAAATTCTCAACCATTCCGAAACTCTTGAAAGCTTTGGCATGGATAGGAAATTCCTCTGCTCCAGTATTCCGCCCAATTCGAATAGTCTCCATTCGAATACGCAATTGAGGTACCAAGACATCAAATATACCCCTTAATATAGCCTCTGCTGTATTGTCTTCACAAAGAATATTGAGTTGATGATTAGATTGACCATAAAGGGCATTCTGTATCACATCTTTGTAAGCAGAGCGCACTTTAACCGAACCTTCTGGGTCCCGCTCCAAAAATACACGTCCAAGTGGGTGAACTGAATCCAAAACGACTGGACTGTGAGAGGTAACGATAATCTGGAGATTCCGGCGTAATGCTAACTGCTGTAATTGAAGCATGAGTAGCTGTTGCACGAATGGATGTAATCCAGCTTCTACTTCATCAATTAGGACCAGTGCCCCTTCCAAATGTGCGACTTCCTTAGCTAATCGTAACAATGCTCGTTCACCAGCGGCCATATGTAATTCCGAATATGATGAGCCCCCTTTCTGTGAAGCAAACATCAAACTCTGAGAACCATTAGTAAGATCAACAACATCAGAGTATTGAAAGGGTAGCATTCGCTGTGCAAATTCAATCTGCAACGGTGTTAATGGACTTTCCTCAGGTATTCCTTTCATACGAGACATACTGAGGACACCTCGTACTTCAGATGGGTTACTCAAGTTGCTGAGTGTCCGTAAATATACAGGCCTTTCGGGCTGTTGTGCATTCTTTCGACCAAAATAACTACGGCTCCACCCTTTAATATGTTGCCATCGCATCCATTGTCGACCCGTTGGTGTAGCATAGTGATAATCAAGAATGGCCTTACTTCTCTCATCATAACGTTCCCCCGACTTTGGCCTGAAATCGGGAAAAAGTGTCGATGGCACAAAATCGCGAACCCCAGCATTGGGAACGCGATAAGCACATGCTGATGCGAACAGTACAGTGGACTTGCCGGTGGCATTACCACCAGCAATTACAGTAACTGGGTATTCAAAAGAAACCTTAAGATCTTTAATTCCTCGTATACCATGAAGAGAAACTTCTAGCAAAAAATGAGGCATATGGGGTTTTTTTCCCAAGAGGTTATCCCACAATTTATTTAAGCGCTTTTCTAACATCTTTATCACTGAAGTATAAAACCTTTAAAAACGAAAACGAATTTACATAGATTTCTATTAAAGGTTTGATTTATTTTGGATCAGGTGTCCCACTAACTCGGATTTAATCTCCCATAAGGATGGAGCATTCCATCATCATATGAACCATAATCTATTAAAATAAGTTTACAATTAGTCACTGACTATATTGCCTGTCGCAATTATCGTTCATTTTCTACTATTCAATGAATGAGCATTGAAATCTGAAATAATTAATCTTCCATTTTTGTTTTTTCTCATGCTTCAGAGTACTCTCGTTGCACGAGTCATGCTTCAGTTCAATTTCTCTATTTGATTGGGAGATACATTTTAATGGTAAATGATCCAAAAAGTCATTATCCGAAACTTTAAAAAGTTTGGAAATCTGGAATTTGATCTCTCAGATCATATTGTCATTGCTGGTCCTAATAATTCTGGCAAAACCAGTATCCTACAAGCTATTGCTACTTGGTCAGAATTAGCTTCTCAATGGTTGAAAAAGTCTCCCACACCAGAACGAGAAGAAGATGGAAATTATCCTTCCCTCAAACTGAACTTATTTCGATTCTACTGCGTTCCTCTGGTTAATTATGATCACCTATGGCATAATAAAGATGTCCAAGAATCAATTGTCCTCTGGCTTCATACTACTCACTGGAAAGTTGGTTTCGAATTGATCTATCATTACGAAGAGATTGCATTAATTCGCCCCGTAAAAGTTGTTGATGAAATTGACTTAAAAAAATTCTTAGATGATCCAATCAGTCCCATATATATTCCCCCACACTCAGGGATTGACACTGAAGAACCACCCTATGATGATAGGATTATCTCGCCTACACTCGCTAAAGCTCAACCCGGTAAGATTCTGCGTAATTTGGTTTGGATCGTTGGTCAAGATAAAACAAAATGGGAAACGTTGAAGGATCTGGTACGATCATTTTTTGGCTACGAGTTGGATGACCTGCGCATATTTGAAAAGATAGTCCTCCGTTACCGACATTGGCAGGGCGGGCCCATGTTTGATCTAAGCAGTGCTGCAAGTGGTTTTTTACAGGTGCTAATGGTTTTTAGTGCTTTACTTTATAAAGAATCATCCGTTGTTCTGATTGATGAACCAGATGCCCATCTGCATATTTTATTGCAGGGCAAGATGTATCAGAACTTGCAATTAATTGCGAAACAGAATAACTCACAACTCATCATTGCTACTCATTCTGAACGCATGATTAATGCAACCCCAGAAGATAGCCTCAGACTCATCAGCGATGATATATATTCAGTGCCTAATAAAAGAAAGGTACTGGATACTCTATATTTTGAGAATGTAGAGATTTATCTTGCACATGTTGAACCAGGGATTCTATATGTTGAAGGACAGACAGATCTGTTAATTCTACAAAAATGGTCTCAAATTTTGGAACACCCTCTTTCCGATTTTTTAGAACATCCATTTTCATGGCAAACTGCCCAACATGAGTGGAAGGCACCAAAGCATTTTTCTGCTCTTCGATTGATGGTACCTGATTTTTGTGGAGCAGAGTTGTGCGACAGTAATGGAAGAGATCGTAATATCGTTGACTCCCTCCCTACTGGTATGATTCGTTTATACTGGGATCGATATGAAATTGAAAATTACCTCGTACATCCTACTGCTATTTACCGATTTGTAGAATATTCATTTGGCATAGAAATGGGAATTATAGCCCAAACTGTAACTTGCAACCTTTATGATTTCAGATTTCTAGTCCGTATCTTTCTTGCTGTTAACCAGTTTGTTAAACGCCTCCCTAACTGTCATTCCCTTGTACTTCTCGTTGATGACTGGTTCATCCATGCAAGCATCAATCTGAGACAGATGAGGATCTTTCTCCTTTCTTGATTCTCGTTTTTTCTTTGTGGACTGAATAGATGGTTTCTTGAAGTTCATATTATGCGGCTTTCTTTTTCCGTTTAATCCAACCCTTATCTGTTAAGAGTACAATCAACTCTTCTTGTGTCTTTGTGCCTTTGAGTCTGTTGCAATGTGCACACAATAACTGCAGATTAGAAATATGGTCTGTCCCTCCTTTTGACTTAGGAATGATGTGATCTACTTCTAAATGTCTCATTTCAAAGTGTTCTTCACATCCATTGCAGTATCCGCCTTGTTCTCCATACAAGTACTTCTTGTTGTCTGGATGATTGTATCGTATCACATCTTGTAGATCCGTCCGTTGAGGAGAATCTGTACGGTGAATGCCTTGATGAAAGACTCCTACTTCCTTAACCAGTCGTTCCTCAACCAAGTCAGCGGCCTTAGGACTAATATCGATACCAGCCCATTCCCTGTCTTCTAATTCAGATGCGATACAAGCCGTTGCACATCCACAAAACGGGTCTAACACTAAATCTCCTACATTGGAAGAAGCCCTGATGATTCTTTGTAGCAGTTTAAGTGGCTTTTGAGTCGGATAACCCGTGCGTTCTTTCGAATTCACTACGGTTTGAAAACTGGCGACATCTGACCATACCGTTGTTGCAGGCACACCCTTTGCATCATCAAGATAAAGACGGCGTTCCTTTGTAATTGGTTTGTATTTTCGTCCATGCTCATCAACCGAACTGAATCGTTTTAACTGTTTTTCATCATACGGGAGCCAAATTTTATTAAACGTATGATTTCTGGATTTAGCATAATATAAAACTGTATCATGTCCTCTAATCCAGTCATTCGCCAGAGCTTTGTAACCTGATGCACCCCGTAAATGCCAAATAATTTCTCTGCGGAAATTCCTCTTGCCAAACGTAGAATCCAATAACAATTTCAGGTAATGACTTGCCGTAGGATCGCAATGCAAATAGATGCTCCCAGTGTCTTTAAGTACTCTATACAATTCCATGATCCGTATAGCCATATAGATCAAATAGGACATCATAGAGTCTCCGTGAATCTGTTGCGTTGCTAACAGCAACGAATACAATCCTGGATGATCATGTTTAATCTCTCCATGCCAAGCAAGGTTAATGTCAGATAAACCCCATGTATCTTTGAACTCTGCACCAGCGGCCTGACTCCCTATTGGAGCAGCGTAGTTTGCATTGGAATTGAACGGCGGATCCAAATAGATCAAATCAACACACCCAGAATTCATGCCTCTGAGTATATCAAGATTGTCGGCCGTCCAAATCGTCTGATGACTGAAATTTGGTTGACCAGCACCACTCATGATGATCTTTCTTGTCCTACCAAGTCTTTATACCTGAGTTGCTTCCCTTCCATGCCTTCTACCACTTTCTCCATTTGGTCAATCGTATCCAATGATCGTAGATTGTGCTTGCCAGCAAACTGACTTACATAACGATTCAAGTGCTTCTTACTGATATGATGGTACGTACCATGATAGGCACGTTTTAATGTCGCCCAGAACGACTCTATGCCATTGGTATGAGCCAAGTCGCCTAAGGTCGTAGATACCACCCACTGCTTGTTAGAATGATTGACGACATAATGTTTGGACAATCCCTCATAACTGGCATGATCATCGGTGTAAACAAAGGACGTAGAAGCCGTTGTTTTATGGATCACTGAATGAATCGTAGGCTTCGTTGTATCTTCAATGACCTGTGCCTGAATCTGGTTGGTCTTACGATCCTTAATACCTAAGACTGGTACCTTACCTACTGCACCTCTCCCAGCATGAAGCTTCTTGTCTTCATGCTTATTCTTTTCTAAGCCACCAAGATACACTTCATCTATCTCTACGGGTCCTTCAAAAGCCTGCATGATCTCAGGTAACAGGCTCTCTCGGATCTTATGCAATAGATGCCAAGCGTGTTTTTGGGAGATATCCAAGTCCCTATGGAGTTTCATGGAAGATACGCCTTTAAGGCTGGTTAACTCCAAGAAGATAGCAAAGACCCATTTCTGTAATGGTAGTTTGGATGATTGGAGCACTGTGTCCGTCTTCACAGAGAAGTACCGTCTGCAGTCTCTGCACCGATACCGCATGCCATTGGCATTCTTGGTTTCATAGGTATTACAGCTCCCACATTTTGGGCAGGTGCGTCCATCTTTCCAGCGTATAGATTCAAACCAGTCTATGGCAGATTGTTCATTAGGAAATCGGTTGACTAAGTCAAAGAGGCTTATGCCTTCGCGGAAGGCTTTTCCTGGTCCTTTCTTACTGCTCATGTGTGTGTGGCTCTCCAGCCAATAAAGTGAATGATGATTTACACTAATATACAACATTCTACATTAAAAGTTACAGTTTGGGCTATAATTCCCATAGAAATGGCAGAAAAAATTAGTGAAGACCTACAGGAACACTTACCTCGTGCTTTTCTTCGAAATCCTTTTCAAGGGTCTGATCTATTAATTAGCACCAAAGGAAAAACTATTCTCAATAATATGTTTCAACGTGTGGGATTGAACGTAGCGGAGAGAGATTATTTTCAACTTGCATCTCAAATGAATAAAGATGAAATTCATCCAGAGGTCATTGAAAAGCTTGACATGATTGCCGATCACTTTTCTATTTCTCCATCAAACAAAGAGCGACGTAACATCCGATCATGAGTTGATAGACATCCTTTCTTGATTCTTCAAAATTTCTTTGGGGAGATCATTGATCATGATCTCTGGCACTTAAACAGAGTCAAACTCATTGAAATCATCAACGAATTGGTGATCTTCAATCAAATCGTAAAACCGTTCAAAGTATTCATTGAGTTGGGTAAATACTGTATCTTTCAGGGCTGAATACTGGTGATCACCGCCGAAGATGGAGGCGGTTGCAGGGAGAATCTTTGATATGGCGGTTCCAGTTTCAAGAACAGCACCGTTACGGAACGAATTTTGAATAAATTGCACGGTTTCTGTTGGGTTGAGGTTTTCAGCCTTGATAATTTGCTTTAATTCTTTCATCCTTTCAGTTTTGATAAATTTTCCCCATTCATTGCCTACATTGTTCTTTGAGGTGACGGATTCTACAAACCTATCAATCAGATCTTTTTTACTTCGTAAACTCAGACTTGATTTGATCTGGCGTTCAATCTTATCGCGAATGTCTTGGGCACCATCTTCGCCTTTCTTCGCAAGATACTCTTCAACCAACATCAAAATATAATCTACATTGATCTCTACGGATTTAATCAATTCAATTTCAAAAACCAGATCATCACCTATGGGCACCTTCTCTGACTTAGTTCTATCGATCATATTTTCATAGATCTCAATGTATCGACTCTGATAATCTTGGAAATCCCGCTCAGTAAGGATTTCGTTCCCTTCAAATTGATCAAAAGCAGTGAGGACATTGAGGAGTCGTAAAATCTTTCCATAAAGCTTGACGAAGTTTCTTTGGTTTTCCTCACCAATCAGCTCCTGATTCAATGGGAATTCAGTCGTTAGTTGATCAATCTTCTCTTTGTAATCGTTGTAATACCCTTGGTATGGCTTGAGGAGAACAATGCCTTTAGCATCTTTATTTCCAAAAAGTGCAATCGCATCATTGGTTGCTTCTTCAAGGTCACGAAATGTGACGATATTCCCATAGGTCTTGATGGAATTGAGAATCCGATTGGTACGAGAGTATGCCTGAATTAACCCATGAGATCGCAATTTCTTATCCACCCACAGAGTATTCAGAGTCGTCGCATCAAAGCCAGTGAGAAGCATATTGACAACGATGACCAGATCTAAATCTTTGTTTCTGATTCGTCTTGAAAGATCCTTGTAGTAATTTTGAAATTTTTCGGATGAAGTGTCATAGCTCTCAGAAAACACTTCGTTGTAGTCACGAATTGCTTCCTGTAAAAAGTCTCGCGAACTCTTATCCAGTCTATCAGGTTCGAAATTTTCCTCCCCCAACAAACCATCTTGTTCGTCTTCATTGGGAGCAAAACTGTAAATTAAGCCTATCTTGAGTTGTTGATCTGATGGTTTGTCGGCCTGTTGCTTTCTGAATTCTTGGTAGTAGAGTCTCGCAGCTTTAATTGAATCTGTTGCAAAAAGTGAATTGAACCCAGATACATCATTTTGTCCCAGTCGATACATTCTTGGACGCTTGGTCTTCTGATTAAAGCGTTCGATAATGTAACCAACAATTTTTTTGATTCGTTCAGGATGGAGTAATGCTCCCTCACGATCTATATCCGAAACATCCTCATCTTCAACACTCGGAGAAGTCTTTATCGTGTCCACATAATCAATGCGAAAGGGCAATACATTTTCATCTTTGATCGCATCCACGATGGTATATGCGTGTAGCTTGTCTCCAAATACCTGCTCTGTTGTTCGATATTTTGGATTACCACCGGCACTTGCATTTTCAGTAAAAATTGGAGTTCCAGTGAAACCGAACAGATGATAACGCTTGAATGCCTTCGTAATATCAGCATGCATATCACCAAACTGACTCCGATGGCATTCATCAAAGATAATGACGACGTGTTTTTGGTATACAGAATGTTTCTTATTGCGTTGAACAAAAAGGCTCAGTTTCTGAATGGTCGTTATGATGAGCCGACTGTCTGAGTCTTCAAGTTGTCTTTGCAGTTGTTTTGTAGACTTATTTGAGTTTGCTGCACCTTTTTCAAAACGATCATATTCCAGCATGGTTTGATAGTCAAGATCCTTTCGATCTACTACGAAGAGAACCTTTTCCACACCGGACATCCCTCTAGCTAATTGTGCCACCTTGAAACTTGTCAAAGTCTTTCCACTGCCCGTAGCATGCCAAATAAAGCCGCCTGCCTCAACTTTTCCGAGTTGCTTGTAATTAGTAGCAATGTTGATTCTCTGTAGTATCTGCTCTGTGGCAACAATTTGATAAGGTCGCATCACCAATAACTTTTGATCCACATCAAATACGCAATACCGAGTTAGAATATTGAGTAATGAATGTTTTGACAAGAACGTACTTGTGAAATCAGTTAGGTCATCAATACGATTATTCTTCATATCCGCCCACCAAGTGGTAAATGAATAACTGTCGGATGTCTTGATTGCCGAATGCTTCTTACTTTGATCTACATGTTTGCGGCGTACGGTATTACTGTAGTATTTGGTGAGACTTCCATTACTGATGACAAATAATTGTACATACTCAAAGAGGCCGCTCCCTGCCCAGAAACTTTCTCTCTGATAGCGATTGATTTGATTGAATGCCTCGCGTAAATTCACGCCTCTGCGTTTGAGTTCAACATGTACCAGTGGAAGCCCATTGACGAGAATAGTCACATCATATCGATTTAGATGCACCCCCTGAGATTCATACTGGTTGATGACTTGGAGCCTATTTCTGTGGATATCTTCCTTATTGATCAGCAGAATATTTTTTGACTGTCCATCATCACGAATCAGTGTTTGAACATAATCATCTTGAATGAGATTCGTCTTTTCTATAGGACCATCTTTATCACCAGCAATACTTGATTTAAAGAATCTATCCCATTCAGCATCAGAGAACTCAATGTTGTTGAGTCGCTGTAACTGGTTGCGTAGGTTATCAATTAATTCTTTTTCCGAGGTAATGCTAAGATACTCGTAGGCCTGTGCTTGTAGCTGCTCAATAAACACTCTTTCCAGTTCAGCTTCGGACTGGTGGGCAGTATTGCGAGATTTGTGCGGTACAAATTCTGCAACGACAGTACTCTCGCTGGACATAGCGATTGGTTCAATACGGGGGGCACGAATCTGGGTGCTCATGGCTTTTCCTTGAACGTTAAGAGTTTATTCTGATAGTACTCTAATTGTAGGCGGCGAGCGTTTATTTCTGCGGGAATTCCGATGGAGAGATCATTGACCAGTGCATCAAATTGATCAAGGGTAGCAACGATTTCCTTTTGTTTTTCAAGTGATGGGATCGGGATTTTGTAATTGGAAAGGACCTCTGTGGGCAAATGAGCGGGAATTGCAGGCGTTGATAGAGACTTGATGGTGCTTTGTTTATTTTTGAGTGAGTAAAAGAGGAATTTATTATCTAATTCTCCTTGATTGAGAGGCTTGATACAATAGCATACATCATTTGCCCAGAACTCCTCACGGACGAAATTAACAAATCCAGCAGTTCCATATTTTACGACAGTAACAGTATTTGCGGGTTGATTAGATCTTTCAAGATAACCCATAGGAGTTACTCCACCACTATATACTGGAAAACTACAGTTATCATCTAATTCACGCTTTGTTACCCGAGATCCCCGCTTCACTTCACATATCTCCCCCAGCGTTTTCCATTCCACTTCGTCGTCATCAAAGCTCAGCTGTTCTT
>JAPOUL010000011.1 GCA_026708685.1 Bacteroidota bacterium | reverse complement strand
GAAAACCCTTCCTCCTCTTAGCGATTGTTCCTTTTGGGCTCATTGGAGTTCTTCTTGGTCATCTCTTTTTAGGGATCACCATCAGTCTTGCCTCTGGGTCCATTCTAGGATTTTTTGGCTTAACGGGGGTGATCATCAATGATGCCCTTGTCATGATGGATTCTATAGATGGACGTATTCGAGACGGGATTGACCGAAGAGAAGCTATCATTGAAGGAGCAAAGAGTCGTTTCCGTCCTATCATGTTAACATCTCTCACAACATTCCTCGCGTTTACCCCTCTTATTCTTGAACCGTCCATTCAGGCTCAGTTTTTGATTCCATTTGCAGCATCACTTGGCGTTGGAATTATGATCACCACATCCATTCTACTGCTACTCTTACCTGCTTTGATGTCTGCATTCCTACGGATCAACTCACGGCGTAATACTCCAATGATCCTCTCCGAAGAAACACAAAGTGAGCCATCTCCTGCATGATCAATCTGATGATCATGGGCTACATTTCATCAAAATCCTTGAGTCCCATAACAGATGTAAACGCTCATATGGAAAGTGCCTATCACTCACGGACCTGATGGTAGCCACATTACCGATTTTTTTTTTACCACCTATCATCAATCATCATGACCCCAGAAGAAGCGACCGCTTTCGCACTCCATACTCTCATTCACTTCTGGCTTCCCACATTTGCGGGGCTCACACTGTCTCTTGTCTACGCATTCAATACGCCTGCTCTTTTCTTTATGGGCTCAATCGTGATGTGCATTGTAATCCAGCACATGACGATCACTGGACGATGGGAGGATGGCATCAAAGTGTCCCCTGCGGGTATCACCGTCATTGGATGGATTACCCTCTTTATCCAATTCATTTAGCTACCAATCACATGATTCCCTTGAATGAAAAGGATTTCAAGGTTATGAAAGGTGCGATCCTATCTATCCTGAATCAAGTGGACGGGTTCAATGATTCCGAAACTGATACCCGTCACCGGACCCGTGAGATACTTAAATCCATGGCTGTTATTTCGGAATTGAGCAAAGACTCAAGCCTGATTGAGACGACTCAATTTTTAGAGTCTGCACTATCTGAGGGAAGTTTTAAACCCGACCATATTCGGTTTCTTTTTGGTAGATTGGCAAACCGACTAAGGCCAATGATTCATGGACCGGACAACGCTACAGGCTGAACCTATTTGCAACTATCCTGTGAAATCGATGGAATGTAACCGATCGAAACCGAATCATGCCATAACCCGTTAGATTTCCATCAAGGGATGGAACAACTCGTCATGAACTCCACAGCCATTGAATCCGTGATGCGATTTGGTGATGTATCCAGTGAAATATCCCAAAGAATGAATACAACAGTTGATGTTCTCTGATCCATTCAAGCCTAAACCGTTGATGCTTTTTCATGGTAGAACTCTTTTTCTTGACCATTTACTCTAGTGTGTATCCGTCAGCAGCGATTTTTTTATCTTTGGCTCCATTGAGTCTATCAATCACCATTGAATCATGGCGAATCCTATCCAACTCGTAACGTGGAATGTAAATTCAGCACGTGCTCGAATCACCCGAATCCTTGATTTTCTGGATCGGCACCGTCCAAACATCGTATGTCTGCAGGAGATCAAAGCTACCGAGGAAACATTTCCCTACGATGCAATCCATGAAGTTGGGTACAACGTATCCATCCATGGACAGCCATCCTACAACGGTGTCGCCCTCTTGACCCAGGGAGTGATTGAGGATGTTCGCACGGGAATCGATAATGAGGCACGCGTCATATCAGGTACGATTGGAAATCTCCGAGTGATCAATGTGTATGTCCCCAATGGACGAAGCATAGGTTCTCCAAAGCATGCATATAAACTACGATGGCTGGACGCACTGGATCAGTTTATTGACAGTGAACGAGAGGACTACTCGGAATTTGTCCTGACGGGTGATTTTAATGTTACCTTAGATGATCTTGATTCGGCACATCCAGACAGTTGGCGTGACTCCATTCTGTGTGACCCCGTAGCACGCGAGAAGTTGAATGCTATCATTGAGAAATGTTCTCTCACCGATGTGCTACGTGAGCACACCCCTGGCCCTGGTGTCTATACATGGTGGGACTTTCGAACAAGGGGATTTGAATGGAACGATGGAATGCGCATTGACCACATTTTTGCAACTCCAAAAATTGCAAAATGCAGTACCAACGCGTGGGTTGATGTAGAGGAGCGAGATCTAGAGCGTCCGTCTGATCATGCTCCAGTCATGATGCGACTCTATCCATCAAAACCCTAATGTGCTTCAAGCCAATTTGGACCTCTTCCTAGATTGACTTCTATTGGAACATTAAGTTCCATCGCATGAATCATACATGTCTTGACGATCTCTTGCACCTCAGACAATTCCTGCTTTGGAACTTCAAAAACAAGTTCATCGTGAACCTGAAGGATTGTCTGTGATCGCAAACCCCTGTGTTGCAACTCCCGGTCAATGGCAATTGAGGCCAGCTTGATCATATCGGCCTGTGTACCCTGGATGGGCATATTGACAGCAATCCGCTCTGCCGCCGAACGTGCTGCATGATTCCGTGATTTCAAATCTGGCAGATAACGTCTTCGCCCCATCAGGGTTGATGCAAATCCTCGTTCTTTGGCCAGATCCACCTGTCGCTGGATGAACTGCCATACCTCTGAAAAAGATTCCTGGTGTGCACGCATTAAATCCTGCGCCTCTTTGCGAGTACACCGAAGTCCTCGGGATAGACCAGAAGGGGAAAGACCGTAAGGGATACCATAGTTCACGGCTTTGGCCTTATTCCTTTGGTCCCGAGTAATCTCTGAAGCATCTACTTTGTAGATCAGGGCTGCGGTTTCGGTGTGAGGATCACGACCGGTCATAAAGAAGTCTTTTAAGCCAGTATCACTACTCATGTGGGCCAAAATCCGCAGTTCAATCTGTGAATAATCTGCCGATAAAATATAGGACCCTTTTGGAGCTACAAATGCACTACGAAGCTGCCGTCCGGTTTCATCACGAATCGGAATATTCTGAAGTGCAGGATCGGACGAGGACAAGCGACCAGTAGCCGCAGAAGCCTGATTGAATACAGTATGCACCCGATTCGTTTGGGGTACGATGACCCGCATGAGACCATCAACATAGGTCCCTTTTAGCTTCGCCGCCTTACGCCAGTCAATAATCAATGCCGCCACTTTATGTTCAGTGGCAAGATCTAGGAGAACGGTTTCTTTCGTTGATGGCTTACCCGCCGGGGTTTTCTGCTTGACGGGGTAGCCTAATTTTTCAAACAAAATCTCGCCCACCTGCTTAGAGGAGGCGATATTGAAGGTTTCTTTAGATTCCGAATAGATCTCATTGGCTAATCGATCTAGGTCATCCTGAATTTTTGGCCCAAGACCGTGAAGAACAGATTGATTGAGTTGTACTCCTATGGCCTCCATATCCGCAAGAATACGGATTAAAGGAAACTCAATCTTTTCTGCAACTTCAAGTAGATCCGTCTCCGCGAGTTTTTGGGTGAGCGTTTTCTGCATGGCAAGTGCATAATCGGCATGCTCACACACATACACTCGTAACTGCTCTGGACTCAGATCACGGAGGGCTTTACGAAGTCGACCCGATCCAAGAAGGCTCTCCATTTCCTGAGGTTCATAACTCATCTGCTGTTTAGCAACCGTAGAGAAGCGATGATTCTGATCGGGGGAGAGTAAGTAATGAGCAATCTGAGTGTCAAAGCATTTCCCACGTACGGGAACATGATGACGCCGGAAACGAACGATCAGAGGTTTAAGATCGTGACCTGTCTTCTCCATTTTCAGGTTAGAAAAGACGGGGGCAAGGATCCGAATGACCTCTGATTCTATGGTGCCATCTTCAAGGGGCAGTGGAATATAGACGGCACTTCTTGGTGCCCATGAAATCGCCAAGCCCACCCAGTCGGCACATACTGGTGAACCAGAAGTCAGAATACTGGCGACTCCGATTCGCTGAATCTCTTTGAGGGATTGTTCAAATCTCTTGAGTTCCTCAAGGGTATGGATGGTCCGATAATTTGCGCCTTTTGGCTCATAACGTTTCAGTGAACTCGTTGATGTGACCTCTTCAGTGGCAAACAACTCCGCCCCCTTGGAC
Source organism: Bacteroidota bacterium (assembly GCA_026708685.1). Classification (GTDB taxonomy): domain Bacteria; phylum Bacteroidota; class Rhodothermia; order Rhodothermales; family Bin80; genus Bin80. The sequence continues at coordinate 11,694 of JAPOUL010000011.1, read as the reverse complement.
AGTCGACGAATCAGGCTATTAAATTCATACCTCCGAAAAAAAGCAAACGCCTCGCTGGATCTAGGATTACGAACTCTGCACCCCTCCCAATCCATATCAATCTCTAAATCGGTTCGGATGGTCACCAGATCCTTACTTAAGCGCACCATATCTGGATTCTCCATCAGTGCATTACGCCATCTCTTGCTGGAATAATTGGGTGCTTTCGTCAGGATATTCTCAACGGTCTGATCCCTCCTCACCAATTGTGATGCCCCTTTTTCGCCAATCCCTTTTGCTCCAGGAACATTATCGCTGCTATCACCCATGAGTGCTAGCATGTCTATGAAGTTTACAGGTGCAATCTCATACTTTTCACGAAATCCTTCTTCAGTGAGACGTTCAAAGCCAGCACCATGGCGTGGCCTGAGCATTTCTATGTGAGCAGACAGTAACTGTTGAAAATCTTTATCTGGTGACACAATCACGGCCTTAGATCCGACTGCATCCGCTTTTTTGGCCAGGGTTCCTATCACATCATCGGCTTCAAAACGATCGGCCTGCAAAACGGGAATGGCGAGGGCCTCGGCCAGTTCCTTGATTCGTGGAAGATTTTCAATCAGTGCATCTGGGGGAGCATCACGGTGAGCCTTGTAATCTGGATAGAGATCATTTCTAAATGTTTCACCTGGCCCATCAAATACGATGGCCGCATATTCCAATCCAGCTTCTTCAATCAGATTGATGAGTGTGGTTGTAAAGCCATACAGTGCACTGGTATTTTCGCCGCGAGAGTTGATTCTTGGACGGCTGATAAAGGAAAAATGGGCACGATACGCAAGTGCCATTGCATCCAAAAGAAAAATTTTCATCGTTCACCTTGATTGTACGTGAGAGATCTATACTCCATCATGAATGAGATCGTTTAATTTAGTCAACCCAAGTATAGTGATGCCCAAGTTCGCTGCTTTATTGAGCTTACTGCCAGCATTCTCTCCTGCCAAGAGATAACTAGTCTTTTTACTTACACTCCCCGTAACCTTTCCCCCATGAGACTCAATCCATTTACGGGCTTCCGATCGGGTCATTCCATCCAAGGAACCAGTGATGACAAATGTTTTCCCTTCAAGAGACTGTGATGATACAGCAGTCTCCTCTGGAGTGAACGATACTCCAGCATCTTCCAACTTCTTGATCAATAGACGATTATCTTTTTCTTTGAACCACTCAAGAATTTCTTCAACCATTGTCGGTCCAATTCCGTCTAATGCTAAAAGCGGGTGGAGAATCTTGATGAGTTCCTTCAGACTACCAGTCAACTTCTGGTCAACTGAATTCAGTTGTTTCAAACATGCAGCAACTGGATCTTTCAAGTGTATTTTTGAAAGAAGTATCTGGGTGAGGGTTTGCTCATTGGGAAACATTGGATGGTATGCCATCTCTTCAATGTTGCTCACATTCTCAGCAAGCGATAGCATCTCTTGAATTGAATACTGTTGCAGGAGCAATCGGGCCGTGATAGAGCCAATGCCCTTGACTCCCAATGCAACCAGAAGTTTTTCGGGGCCGCGAGATCGACTACGATCAATGGATGCAATGAGTTCAGTCGTTTTCTTATCTGCAAATCCTTCCAGAGATAATAAGGCTTCCTCTTTCAGAGAAAACAGATCGGCTTCATCTGATACCAAGCCCGACTCAATTAAAAGCTCTACCGTATTTGGACCCAACCCTTCAATATCCAGCCCTTCTTTGGATGCGAAGAAGATGACTCTCTGCAATACTCGCTCCGTACAGTATACATTTGGACAGAATAGATCAACCCCATCTCTCTTTCGAATTAAAAGATCTCCACTGACAGGACAGTTCTTAGGAGGGCGAATCGGGAGTTCATCACCTGAACGAACCTCTTTTAACGGTCCAACCACATAGGGTATCACATCTCCTGATCGTTTAATTGTGATTTGATCTCCAACTCGAAGATCCAACTGTTCCACTTGATCGTAATTGTGAAGCGTTGCATTGGATACTGTGACCCCTCCAACAAAGACCGGTTTAAGATTTGCAGTCGGCGTAACGCGCCCCGTCCGACCAATCTGAGGTTGTACTGATTCAAGAGTAGTGATGGCTTCCTCAGAGGGAAACTTTACCGCTATAGCCCCCCGTGGATCTTTTCCCACCACTCCCAAGCGTTTGGAAGCGATCGTGTCGGCAATTTTAACCACGACCCCATCAATCTCAAAGGACAGAGACTCCCTGACCTGTTGCCACCAGTCTACACGATCAGAAACATCCTTCAAAGTGGGCAATCGCTGCACTTCGGGGGGAGTCTTAAAGCCTGCACTTTGGAGCCAGAGGATGCGTTCGTAATGATCGACTGGCAAAAAATCATCTGGAAACATGACATCATAGACATATGCAGTAAGGTCTCTCTTCGCCGTTAGCTGTGCATTTTTCTGCTTCAGCGAGCCCGATGCCGTATTTCGTGCATTCACATAGACGGGTTCCTCCTCAGCAATCCTCTGTTGATTCAATTTATGGAAGGCCTCTTTGGTAAAGAGGACTTCACACCGAACAATTATGACATCCGGGGGAGATGGCCCACGGGCGACTGGGATTCTTAATGGAATGGTTCTGATCGTCCGAGCATTTGCCGTCACCAGATCACCCACATCCCCATTGCCGCGCGTTGCTGCCTGAACCAGAATGCCTTTTTCGTAGCGAAGTACAAGAGTTAGCCCGTCAAACTTTGGTTCAACAACATAATGGAAGACACTGTCAGGATCTAATTTTCGATTACGGAGTTCCCATGCCTCTAAATCGTCAAGGCTGAACGCATTGGCCAGACTGAGCACGGGGCGGAGGTGCGTCGTTTTTACAAAATCTGAATCCAGATCACTTCCGACCCGCTGGGTAGGCGAGTCAGGGGTCATAAGCTCTGGGTGTCCCTTCTCTAATTCCGTCAACTCTCGAAAGAGTTGATCATACTCGGCATCCGAAACCGTGGGCTGAGAAAGCACATAGTACTGATGTGCGTATTGATGAAGAGAATTACGCAACTGTGCAATCCGATCGGCAATCTCAATGCTCATCTATGATTTATCGCCAAGCTCCAATCAGTCCAGCCATCATCAGGTATACGAGAAGATTATACACTTGGTTTAATAGAAAAAGTCCAAGTCCTTCATCCTCCCATGCGACGCTCTGCCATCCCATAGGCAGGGCAAAACCAACCCATGCAATGAATCCAACCGTCAATCCTCCTGATAGTGTACCCATATCCAGCCATGTGATGAGAAGTGAGAAAGCATAGGCGGTCAGTATGGAGCCAATGATAGAACCGCCATAGGACTTTGCGGGGTTGAGATTCTCTCTGATTTGCTCTTCGGATAGATTCATCATCTCCATCCATTTCTTCCCAAACAGGGGACCATACCAGAGAGATCCCACAACCATAGGCATCACAATTGCAATGATGAAGGCGAACCAATTTTCAGGTAAAAGCATGTTGATTTCGTTCGTGAATGATCAATATAATCAATAAGGCCATTTTATGGAGAATCTTCCTCAGACCAAATTGCACAGGTTGCTCCAGCGGGGTCTTGAATGATGGCATATTTTTTATTTGAAGAATATGGCGTTGCTGGTTTGATGACCTGCCCCCCTTTTTCAATACAGGTCTTGATACTTTTGTCTACTGATTCAACCTGAACATAGGCAATCCAGACGGGCGGAAGATCAGCATTTTCACCGCGAGCGTGACAAACTCCTGCAATGGGCTCCTGATCATCATTGACCATGACAAAATCATCGTAACTGCCCATATCCAAAGGCTGAGTCTTCCAACCGATCACTTCCGAATAAAAATCCCGAACCTCTTCGGCATCTTCAACCGTCAAGTCCATCCATAAGATTGATTTGTCCATGATTCATTGCTTGTTTATGGATCCTAATGCGTTGGAATCGGAATATGAAATTAACATCTCTATAAATCTTCACATCAAAACTTAGATCCAAACAAAGAGATGCAATCTTTAGCTTACCTCTTCTTCATCCTAAATCACGCAATCTGATGACTTGAAGAGTCTATACGATCAGATTTACGAAGAGTTGTTGAGACGTTTCCGTCAGATCCACCATAATTGACGTACTCTGGCTCCAAGAAGTTGGATTCATCAAAACGACCAAGCTGGCTTGTCAATGATTCCGAGTTACTCTCCATCGTATAGAATATAATGGTTCGTCAAGACTGGCGGTACACCTGTGAGTCGCACATCAAACTTTAAAGACGGCTCGGCAAGCGATCTGGCACTGTGGATGCGGAAAGATAGCGACCAACCCTCATCCATATACATCAATGCAGTAGTCGTTGATCTATCCTTGATCTCGCAATCAATGATCCGATTGGGCAGTGACAATTTGTTTCCCCATTTCAGTGTTCCATCAAGGTTAAAAGATTGTATCAGAATCGTCCCGTTTTCTTTCATAACCTTGTAAAAATCGTAGACCCCTATCAGATAACGTAACATTTGTTTACAGTCAGCAAACCTTTTCGTTTCCTGAATAAATGCATGAAGTATGGGCAGATAGATATGATCATGTTTATCAGTAATCTCACTAAACTTCATCCTCCTTTGAGTATATTGCTGAAGTTGTTGAAACACGGGACCGATCGTTGTCCAATAATCTTCCGAAAAAGGGATTCCGTACCACTGTTGTCCAAAATCTATTGAGTCAGATAACCGAGAGTGCTTCAAAGCATTGTGACGATTTTTTGCAGAAAAACCTACTTCTCCCAACTGCGTGTACAGAATAATATCACATACATCCTCATAATGTCCTTTCATATCGCTCTGTATGACAATTTTTTCAGTATGATCCAATCGTTCATCATGAGCAATCATAAAATCAACGACTTCACGGGCAGCCTTCAGAATTTTACTACGCTCTAGTGGGTTGATACGATCGTAGGAGTTCTGAGATTTTGTTTTAGGTCCGTTGACTTCGACTGGCGGATAACCATTTAACTGACATTCAAAAGCCTTAGCAAGTCCATATTCCCATGCTTTACCACTTTCGGTTTGCGTGACATTAGACATTCAGAATGAGCAATTCGTTGGAAGTTTTATTACTTGACATTCCATACTGCCAGCCTGGAGTGCGGAGGTCAAATTCCGAGTACATTTTTCGAATGTCTGGATGGTCATTGTAGGATAGAATCCAACCCCTTCGATTGCGTAATAACCCAGCAAGTCCTTCATGATCAAATCCATTGTGCATGTCTCCGTTCATCCCGTAAAGGCGTTCTCCATTGGCATAAGGTGGATCCAGATAGAGAAAATCGTTTGGGAAACGAGATAATGTATCTTTGAAGTCCGCAGAGTCAACAGTAAGGTTGGGAGCACGAAATTCCCTCAGCCGCTGTATAGCACTCTCGGTGAAACGAGGATGCCCAGGTGACATACCACCTGAAAGAGTGATCCCGGAAAATGAGGATCGATTCAATACAAAAAATACAGCCGCCCGATTCAGATCGTTCTCCATTCTTACAATTTGTTTTTGTAATGAATAAAACCGAGTTCGAGTTAGTGGGAAGTAGGTCTCAACTTTATCTGCAAGAGCCAATGGAGAATCTTGTGCAAATTTCCAGAAATTCACCAGTAGTTCAAAAGCATCAGCTGCAAAGACATGTATACCATCCGCCGCACAAGATAGCTCAAGACTACCCCCACCAAGGAAAGGAGATACAAGTCGATCAATATGATCTGGTATATACTGTCGTAACGTTGAAACAGCACGACTCTTTCCACCAGGATAACGGAGTGGTGAGCGACGCGTGTGAGAAGTAACATGGGTCTGATGTACAGATCCCATTACCGTTGGAACAAAAGTTTCCATCCTTTACTCTGTCTATTTAATTCAATTTGCAATCATCGTATGATTCATTGTGAGGATCATCATAGTAAAAGCTATCCATGTTCCTGTACTTTAATGCAATCGGTAAGGAATACCCATTAGAATTATAATGTGGTAAAATAGAAAAGTTTGGGACAACATGCTTTCATCTGAAGCATGTGTATACATAGAACGCGTATTACAACAAGAAAGTCACAATTGGGTTCATTAATCTTCTATAGTACGGGCGGGAGTGAGTGATCATTTGAAATTCAAAATGATTCACTATTCTTGATTGATCATTATCATCTATCGATTGGACTAAATCAACTCGGTCAATGATCAAAAAATATAATTGATATTTGTATGATTTCAGAGGTCTACATACTGAAAAATGAATTAAATATCGATTGTGAAAATCTGTGTATTTTTTGTGTGTAATTTGTTGATTTTCGATATGGATTTATGCAGTATCATTGCATCCAATCATCAATATCTATTCCTTTTTGATGCCGTCAGAATCCCGACACCCTGACCGATTCAATCGTGTCAACCAACAGCGTCCACCTTCCATGGAGGCTACTGCATTAGAAACATTGACCGTAGAGGAGGTTCTCTATGAAATCGAATTAATTCATCACTCAAAGTGGGTCCTTGGGCACCGAAAGGGGCATTCATGGTACTCGGAGGATGGTACCCCCTTAGCCGAAGCTGCACAGATCAAGGCTATTCGAATTCCTGCTCGCCAACATTAACGCATCCAATGTTTGACTTTTCAAACTTTCAGGTCCTACACTGGCACAATGAAGTTTGGTATGCACGGATAAACTCCTATTTTAGATGTTGAGCGAATCACCTCATTGCATGTGAAAGAATTTCTCCCATCAATAGGAAGATGTAGATCAAGTCCTCATCAACAGTAGGCATTGTATCCATCATCTGCTCAGCCTTATCCGAGTTACACAAAAATAACCTTTTGAAATGTTACGCCTTGTTTTGATCCTCACATTATGGGTCGCTGGATGTGCACAAAACCAGCCCCCCAATGTCATCTATATACTGGCTGATGACCTTGGATACGGTGAACTAGAAAGCTATGGTCAAACGCTGATCAAAACACCGAATCTGAGCAGATTAGCTGACCAGGGGATGCGATTTACACAGCATTACAGCGGTAGCCCGGTCTGTGCTCCAAGCCGTTGTACGCTCCTAACAGGTCGGCATACTGGACACTGTCAGGTCCGAGATAATTATGAACTTGGAGGCTTTGCAGATAGTACTGAATTTGGACAGCTCCCTCTGGAGGAAGGAACCTACACCCTCGGTCATATGATGCAGGATGCTGGATATGAAACAGCTATCATTGGTAAGTGGGGATTGGGCGGACCAAACTCTACTGGAATTCCAAATGAGCAAGGGTTTGACTACTTCTACGGATACCTTGATCAGAAACAAGCTCATAACCACTTTCCGTCTCATCTATGGAGAAACACCGAATGGGATACGTTGGTAAATGGCTATTTTCATCCACATCAGCAGTTTGAAGGGATGGACCCTCTTGATCCTAATGCCTATGATCGTTACAAGGGGATAGACTATGCACCTGATCTGATGGCTGATGAAGCCGAAACCTTCATCCGCCAGAATGCAGATGGGCCATTCTTCCTTTATTTTGCTCATACGGTACCTCATCTTGCACTTCAAGTTCCTGATGAAGAGTTGGATATTTACGACAACCTTTTGTCTGAACTGCCCTACGATGGAAGCCAAGGATACCTCCCCCATATCCGCCCCCAGTCTGCCTATGCAGCCATGATTACCCGTATGGATAAACATATCGGTCGTATTATAGATGTCGTTGAGGAGCTTGGGATCATAGAAGAAACCCTCATCATCTTTTCAAGTGACAATGGCCCCACCTATGTCGGAGGAGTTGACACAGAACAGTTCCAAAGTTCGGGAGAACTTCGCGGACGCAAAGGAGAAGTCTATGAAGGAGGGATTCGTGTTCCCATGATTGCATTTTGGCCAGGGACCATAGAGTTTGGAAGTGTCAGCGATCATGTATCTGCATTCTGGGATATCATGCCCACGCTTGCTGATCTTAATGGAATCACTTTAACCACCAATGTAGATGGCATTTCATTTCTTCCAGTGCTGAAGGGACTACAACCACCACTATCCAGTGATATGTACTGGGAATATCATGGCCGCAATTGGGAGGGTGCACAGGCCGCTCGTATCGGTCCATGGAAAGCAGTTCGCCTGGGCGGTCATCATGATCCTTCAGCACCCGTCCAGCTATACAATTTGGAAACAGATCCACTAGAATCTCTCAATATTGCAAGTGAACATCCTGCGATTGTTCAGCAGTTGCTATCTCTCATGCAATCACGAAGTCCTTCAAAAATTCCGCGTTGGAACTTTGCGGAGTAAAATCATTGTATATCACAGGTGGAAGATGATTTTTCTCAAAATTTCAAGATCTAATCAGAGTCACTCTAGTAAGATCATTCATTTCTCAACATAACTATACGTTGAGTTGCCTTCTATCGCATGAAACATGCACATCTATCGATTCTTTTCGTAACATTCATCTCATTCAATTTGAGACGGGTTGTCATTTATTTGGTTATTTCCGAAAAATATCTTATCGTTCAGAGTGGGATTAACCAACCCATGAATGAATGTGAGGGTTTGTTAGATCTGTTGATGTTCAATGAACACTCAACTTCAAGAAAGCATTATTATTAATGTTTTTATTCCTTTTCGTATTAACCAAGCCAACTGTGTTTTATGTTACAAGTTGGAGATCAAGCACCTGATTTTACAGGCCTTAATCAAGAAAAAAATAGGGATGCAATTCAGCTCAGTGACTTTATCGGTCAAAGAGTTACATTGTACTTTTTCCCTAAGAGCGGTGCTTATGGATGCAAGCACCAAGCATGTGGCATTCGAGATCATTGGCAAATAATCCAAGAGTTACTTATCGTAGTGATTGGTGTTTCTGGTGGTCATGCAAAGAGCCATCAATAATTCGTTAATAAACACGACCTTCCATTTCCTATTGTTACTGACACCGATAAGAAAATCATGGATCTTTATGGGGTAAGGAGAGGTATCAAGATCTATGGAAAAACTTGGCTGGATACAATTCGAACCACATTCATGATTGACGAATCAGGTAAGATTGTGGAAGTCATCAAGGTACCTGACTTCAAAAATCACGGACAAGAAATTCTAGATTTTTGGTCTTCATACAATGAAAGTAGTTCTTGAATGATAGAAATAATAATAGAGATTCATTCCTCCACTATCGTAGGAATATCAACAGGAAAGCACCTAATAGTGGTGTAGTCTTACTTAATTCCATTTCGTTTTGTTGAAATTGAGCACCATGAGCATGGGTAGTGCTTGTTTCCAGACAGAAAAGATTCTCAAAGATGCTTCTGAGTGATGTTTGTACTCAGAGCCTTTTGCAAAACCTCAGGATCAACTCCCAATAACGCACCAAAAGTGCTTCAGTGCATTATTTTTTCTAAAACGCAGATGTATTGCAAACGCCTCCTCAATTAGAGAGTTTTGGACAGGTTTTCTTCTTTGAAAATATTCACTTATCAGATGGCTCCTCTACAAAATCCTATTCTTCGTCTCTAAGCACTCCCTCAAATTGTGCGTTCAACAGTTGCCATCGTTGCCCAATACGCTCAAGATCACCAGATAGAATGGCCAATGCTTTATCACGATGGGCTTGAACCGCCTGTTCATAATCCTGACGTTCTAACATCGCCGTAACTGATATATTCTTGTTGTCAACCATTGTATTTAGACGAATCGTCCCGTCTTCTTCCTCAGGTCTTCGTGTCAGTAATCGTACATATCCATACAGACGAATATCAGGTTTGGGGGAATACTCTCTAAACGACCTTGCAGCACTGCGTAATATGGGCAGATCTGCACGACTAAAGAAAGCCGTCTGGTTCAACAGTTCATTTGGTTGATTGCTCGCCCAAGTCACATTTACGTCAAGAGTATCGGAAGAGTCAATGATCTGTACCAAAGCTTCGCAAAGATTCGCACTCACTCCATCTTCCACGGCCTCCCTAAAAGAATTTGCACCCCCTGATACAGCTTCCTCTGTTGCTGAACGTACAGCGAAAAGAGCCTTCATCAGTTGAACAGTGAGAAGCCTCTCAATTGGCAAAACCGGTCCCGAGTCATCTGGAAACATGATCGGTGTCGGAGGAGGCAAAACTGGCATCACCAATGTAATCACATGACTACCCCGCTCAGTATGACCTAAGCGGACTCTGGAAAGTAGATCACGTGCACTTTGATGTGCCCCAGCCCTATACACCATTTTTGGATTCCTAAGAGAACATGCAACTGACTTCAACATGTCATGAGCACCATTAATTAAATCAACACCTTGGTCGAGGGGTAAATTACCCTTCTCTTTATCTCCCGTACGTAAGCGAATGACATCACGGTCTGTAGTCAAAAGTGATTGATACACGCTTGACTCATCCTGATGTTTGACTTGAGCAAACATCTGAATTAATTCTGCAACCACACTTGCATAATCTCCTAAACGGTCGGTTCGGGGAGCAATGATTTCTGGAAGATTCTCCCCGGCGTAAATATCCGAATGCTCCCTGTACGTCTCTTGACGCTCCCAACCAACTGCATTTGCATATGTGGAAAGAGCAACCGGAGTGATGGACAGTAATGCATCTCGACTATAATGGTCAACCTCATTAATCATATCAATTCACAATGATTCACTGAATACATGTCCAGCTTGAACTCGCACACATTTTGGTGGATCGCATGCTGACTAAATGAACGAATACACCTTGCAATGGTTTAGCGTCTTACTCTTTTCTCCTGTACCGATTATTAAAAGGAAATTATATCGTGAGTAACCCTGGTGATTATGTGGTCTCCAGAGGCATCTACTCGATTTTTCACTTTTATTTGAACGCCCGCGGTAGAGTGTTGAGCAGAATCTTTGCAAAATCCACTTGTTTTGCTTTTCTAAGGGTCTATAAGTGGTGTCTGCATGTTCTCGTAGAGGAAGAAAAGATATTCAATCCGATCTCGCTCTGAATCAAAACGACGGCGGCGATACAGTTTATCCACCGCTTGATCCAACTTCTGGTGTGCTTTACGAAGATCTGGCGGCATGAGGTCTGGATCATACAGATCGGCCAGTGTCTCATCTGGATAGGCAGCACGTGCATCTAAGATGGCTTTTGCAAGAGGTTCAAGTGATGCAATATCAGTATCTGTGGGCGGCATCGGAAACGTGTTATAGACGACTCCCACAGAATACATGTAACGGCTCTCCAAACGCCCTGTGACAACGCGCATCCACGCCATATGCATAGCTGACGTAAGTAACCCGAATTCGCCGAGAGTCGCACTTGGTAAAATCCGAAGTTTCTGGTTAGCAATTACGTTCGGACTCAGGTATCCCATTGGAATGTACTCACGGCGCTCCGAACTTGTGTTTGGGATGACCAAATAGTTGGTGTCTAGGCGTTCATCTACACCTACAAGAGTAGGAAAATCGGCCATTCGCCGCGTGCTTGCTCGCTGACTTTTAGAACGATAAGTTCGTACCTGAGCAATTCGTTGGGCCACTAATGGCAAATTGCGCAATTCCGATGGTTTGATGTCCCTGAGATAAAGTATCCATCGGTAAAAACCGTTGATGAATTCATCTCCGCCAATATATTTCTGGAAGTAGTCAGAAGCTAGAGGCTCAGCTGCAAGAAAAGCGTCTTTTTCATCCTGATGAAAGGTAAGCAGGCCATTATC
>JAPOUL010000118.1 GCA_026708685.1 Bacteroidota bacterium | reverse complement strand
GAAAATTCTTCCTAAATAGGGAGGATGTGGTGTTCAGTTTTCCCGAAAATCTATCTCCAATGCCTCTGTGGCAAAGGTAACCGCCGAACTCAGGCAAAATTCCATTTTTCAACACTAATACTATTTTATCTCAAAAATCAATGTCCGACATGTGAAACCAAATGAGTGAACATCAACAAACGAGCAGAGCGACTGATTATCAGAGGCAACCGCCCCTTTCAGGCGAAATTAACCGGAGAGACTTTCTAAAGAGTCGCCGTCTTCACCGATTTTCAGACCACATTTACAGAAGAGTGGGAAATTGACAGGAGCCTACTTGAATACCACCTTGATACCCTAACTAATCGGGGACAGGAAATAGAATTTGAATGCTTTGCCCGTAGACTTGCTGAGCGAGAATTATGTCCAAACCTTTTACCACAAACTGGACCGAAAGGTGGTGGCGATAGGAAAGTGGAAGCCCCTTTTTGAATAACCAATCTAAAATGATCTAGAATTCAAATGGCTTTGAATTCAATTACGATCAGAAAGTAAGGATACAATTTGGAACTAAAGATGAAGTTTGGGGATGCCGCACCACTTCCCTTTTGGGAAGATTGTTTTAAATGCTTAGGCAAACGCGGGAAATTATTTTTTTGCTCTTGTGCGAATATCTGCTCACTGATCAGCATTTCTGTAAACATAATAGGTCACATACGAGTGATGTAGATTCTGTTTTTCTACACTTCGGCATTAATTGGCAGAATTTTTCCGTGAAGAACTTAATCTAACGAAACCTACAGGTCTAGGATCACGAGCTGAGCCAATTTTTCTTATCCCAAAGTGCCATGTATGAGGATTTTCAGTAAAATGGGGGAATTTCCATCCATAATCCCATAGATTATTGGATCCCTTTCCTACAGCTACAACCTCATAACAAAGAGTTCCTAAATAATGTTGAGCAGCTACCAAAGGACTTTCAGATTCAAAATCTTTTTTAATTATTTTACCATCTACTCGGTATATGTCATACTTTTTAACACTCATACTCAATAGAATCCAGTTGCGTTATTCATGTGAGCTACTTGTAGTCACATCTTCAAGGGACAGTCCTTTTACAGTTTGCTCACTCTGAATGACCTTGTCCATGCTAAGGACACTATGTCTACCTGCAAACTCTTTAACGGATCGTTGCAAGTGCTGTGGTGATATCCGATGATATGTTGCATAGTATCCTTGCTTCAACTCTTGCCATAGATAAGAGATCTCATGTTCTTTTTGATCAATACGCATTGGAACATATCCTGCTTCCTCAATAGCAGGTACTATTCCTTCATGAAATACTTGATTCATCGACTCATGAAACCACATCGCTATAGAGGCTTGTGATGATTTCTGGACTGTTGATTCCAATTCCATTAGATGATGATATCCTTGGGGAGTTATCCAGCATGATACAGTAGCAATATCTAAGTTGTCTTTCTTGATCCAATTCTTTTCTTCTAAATAGTCTAATATAAACTCTAATTCACTGTTGTTAAGAGATTCTGACCAAGCTAACAATTCCATCATGTATGGCCAATATGGGTTGTCAATGACTGGATTGTAGGGATTATCCGAATTTCTATTATCAATGAATCCACCAAGTCTTTTAATTTTTGAATTTAAGTATTTCAAGATGTTATCTCCCCGTTGAATAACTGAAAGTGGTCTCAGTTTTGAGAGTGATGACTTTGATAATTCTGCACTTGTCAGTAAAGGTATCTCATTGATACCCATTTCATGTTGACGAATAAGCCATGTCGTCAGGAGTGCTTTTTCTTCATCGGTGAGTTGTTTATGGATTTCAGAAACTACACTTTCTTCCATTCTATATTTGACACCAGCTCGAGGGGACTCAATGATGATTAAACTATCTCTGCGAGGTAATCTTTCGACACTCGCAGGGGATTCCCATATTGGGCATTCATCAGATAGGGATGTAGTCATATTATTCTACCAAATAATGTATTGGATTAAGTAATCGAATATTTAATACTTCAAATGGTATAATGTTCACATATTAGCTATCAATCCAGATCAATGTTGCTTCATACTCTACTATTCTGGTTCTTCCGCTTTTTCAGTGGGTTTACCGATTCTGATAGCCTACTCGATATAAATCCAGACCACCAAGATGGAAGTAAATTGCATTCGCAAACCGTTCTTGATTTTTGATTATCGGGAATGGAAAAAATACAAAGTCAGTTTTGATTATCATATTCAAGTGGACTATGGTTACTACAGTGTTCCCAGTCATAACATTGGGGACTATGTACATGTGTGTATTCGTGAAGATCTGATTGAATGTTTTGTGAAGGATAAACGCGTTGTATCCCATGCACGTTGAGAGTGAAGGGACAATTCAGTACGGAGGCATCTCACATGCCCGAGAAGCATAGGCATTATCTTGATTCCATGTACTGGTTATCGGAAGCATGTGAGATGGGTCCGAATGTGGTGACCTTGGTTGAGCTGGTCATGGAGCGTCGGAGTTTCATTGAGCAGAACTACCGTTCCATCAGGGGAATCTTAAGCCTTCAGGACAAATACAGTCCCAAACGCTTTGATGCAGCCTGCAAGCGTGCCATCTTGATCGGGGAGCATGCTCACAACTATCCCAGTATTGCATCTATTCTGAAACACATGAAGGAGCGTGAAGAGCCTCAGAGTGCACCACCTCCTGTCATTGATTATAAAAATATTTGGGGTGGTACGTATTACAAAAACAATCCATCAGGATGAAAGGCGTTTCAATGCATCCATATACATTCCATCATGGATGGGCTGAATGTACAGTCAGTCAACGGTCTTTCATTCTGTCATGGCATCCATTGACCACATGATGGAATTAGAACGCAGTCTTTGCCCGGCACGTGATCCACCGAATTGCATCCCGTTTGCGTGGTGAATGCAGTGGGTTGATGATGATCTACCTGTGCAATCACTCTCTTTTGGTCAACGAAGATTGTTGGATCTTTGTGTTGACACTCTTTCTTATTGATCCATGATCACTCGCATTTAAATACCATGATTTTTCTTTCGTTTCTTCCCATCCTCTACTTCTGGAGTGTAGGTTTTTCCATCGTACATGGGTTCATGACGATGCGTTTTGGCGGGCTTATCTGCTGTCATCTAAGCGATGGCCAGAGTATTCATCTCAAAAACAAATGAGGCGATCGTCTATCCCATCTGCTTGTGTTCAACCAACGATGACTCACTTGATCTCTGTCATGCAATGCAGATCTCTACGACCGTTGTCTATCAGCAACAGGTGCCCCATCAAGTACACGCGAATCCATTCGGGTTCTCGTGATCTGTTCTCTTTCCTATCCTCATTCTATCTACTCCAATATCATGATTCATTCTACTCTTGACCAACTTGAACAACTCCGCTTCCATGGAATGGCCAGTGCATTGCGTGATCAATTAGCACAGCCCGATGTGGATCGCTTATCCTTCACCGATCGCCTCGGATTGCTACTGGATCGCGAAGCCAGTGAACGCGACAATAAGGCACTCAAATCAAGGTTACGCCGTGCAAAGCTCCATCAGATGGCTTGCATGGAAGACATTGACTATCAAACCTCCCGCGGACTGAATCTATCCAGCTGTCAATGGATTCATCAACATCTCAATATCATTATCACGGGTCCGACGGGAATGGGGAAAAGTTATCTTGCTTGTGCACTCGGACACAAGGCATGCTTAGAGGGCTTTACGGTTCGTTACCATCGATTGCCACGCCTGCTGGAAGAATTTTCACTGGTGCGAACCGATGGACGATACCTGAAGTTTCTACGCACACTCAGTCGACTGGATGTTCTGATCCTTGATGACTGGGGCCTGCATCTAGTGAATCAATCCCAGCAGGAAGATCTCTTCCAACTACTGGATGATCGAATTGATAAAAAATCAACGATTGCGACGAGTCAACTCCCTGTTCACCACTGGCAAGAAATGATGGCTAATCCAACGATTGCCGATGCGATTCTGGATCGATTGGTGCAACCTGCCTATCGCATTGAACTGACGGGAGACTCCATGCGGAAACGCCCACTGGATTCAACTGAAATAGTTCAGTGAAACAACCATGATTGATCGTCTTTTAACGCGAAACAAACACTAGAAAATCAACTCCACGATAGATGCTACCGGGTGGGTAGCATCTATCTGAATAAGTGGGCAATTTCATCTGAATATATACAAACTGAGGATTCGGATAATTTTCAGGGAATTTTCGTACTTCATAACTGCTAAAGATTCTTGACAGAGTGGTCTTACCTGAATAGTTTCTTCCATAAATGATATTCAACTTCTTGAATTCAGAAACATTATTATTATTGATAAGAGATGTATTCCACTCAAACTCAGAGAAACTTCCGAAATTTTTTATGTCTATGCGTTTAATCATCTATTAAAATAGGGTTGTAGAGTCAAGAGGTCGGCATGTTTCTTGTTTCCTACGGGTCATTCGCTTTCGTTGTTCACGCACCCATTTGTAGGCTCACATAAGTCGTTTCCGACCTCCTGCTCGTCAAACAGGACATGCGGTTTTCCCGCATCCGGCTTTCAGTTGATCTCATGACTTCGCCCACGGAAGGTCTCTGGTCGTTGTTGCAAGGCGGTGTAATCCGTAGGTCTCCCATAGATGTGCATCTTAGAAGTGCACATTATGACCTCAACTCAAACCGCCGAAGTCAAGATCAATATCAAAAGCATGAAGAGTGGTTCTTGGAGCTACAGTTGCTCGTATTTTCTGCAATTTACAATTATCAATACCGCACCTGCTCAACCTTTGGGTGGATATGGATCGTTTCCATGACTGTCCTTCCGTTGAATCTTTCCATCTTTACCATGTATGAACAATTCTGTTTTCTGATTCTTACTGATCTCTCGGGCATGATCTACGGCATCAGCCTTCCTATCAAAATGTCGACTAATGCGAGTGGAGCCGCCTTTCTTTACGGCCCAACCTTTATTGGGGTTAGGAACTACATGATGCGATTTAGACTTTGCCATTATCGAGATTATTTATTAATCTTGAATTCTAACTATGACTTTACAAGAAAGATCTAACAATTTGAGAATAATAGTATCTCTTGAGATTCTCTTGGTGAATGGTTTGTTTAATTAATTTGTACGGGGTTGTTTCAAGATACCATCAATACTTAGCAAATATATTCATCAACTTTCTTTGTGAAGATTCAACTGAAATGATTCAGTGAAACAACAAAGATGAAGCGTCATTTACTCAAAATAAACACTAATAACCAACTCATAGATAGATACTACAAGTGGGCAATATCAATCTGAATAAATAGGCAAATTGCGTATTATGAACGTTGTAAGACCGTGAATATGAATATGTAGGTGTATACCTTGATTCGCAGTGTTTGATAGTCAGAATGCAAGGAGTTGGTTCTCCACAATAGATATTATCCTATCGATATCGGGATTTCAGGATAGGCAAGTGGATATAAATCCAGATCGCTAAAATAGAACTTAAATGCATTCAATTACCGTAACTGATTTCGGAATTTTAAGCACGAATTTTCATGGTCATGGTCTAACCTATTTGCCTTTATCGGGCTATATTGGTGAATCTACAACATCATCAAACACTCTGATGATCACTTTGAAATCTCTCTATTATTCATTTCCCTATCCTCATTTTTATGCTTTACCCACTAAAAACGGAAGCCTCTTCTCGTTAAACCTAACAATTAGAATCATAATTTAATGGAAACTCTTTTCGCAAGGGATGACTTTCCCAACCATTTGTTTAGTATTCCCGGCCTAGACTTCAGCAATGATCTTTTTGGGATTCGTATTGATGGACTGTGGTTCAGGATTGGGATGTTTGCCGATACCACTCAACATAGTGACGAAGTAAAACAGACTGTGATTCAAAGACAAAGTATGTTACTTAAATTAGGTTGCTTGGAAGAGATTTATGATGAAATACATTGGATACCTAACACGTTATGTGATTTAGGAAAGCCTAATAGTTATACTATGGAAGAAGAGGACAATAAAGTGTATGGATACGATCCATTTTACCAATTTAATATAGGCTCTATATCGGTAGAGCCCTTGGTTTTTAAATATTATGTTAATTCTCGTACACAACTATTTATCAATCCTGATATTCAACTATATTTTAAGCTGGAAGAAAGAGAACCTGATATTTGGTGGGATCCCCGATCTGGTGAAGAAGTTCTGAGGCGCAGAATAAATGAGTCCAACCATCTCCAGATTATAGAGATACGAACTGGGTATCTTCAAAAGTATTTATACGTACGCCAACAAGCTTTACTGGTTGGACATCATCGCATCCACTATCTTTTTAACCCTGAAAAAGATATCCTTGATACCTTTTGTGGAAAGTACAGATTTGAAAAAGGATCATCCATTGATGGAAAAAAAGTCATTATTCAAAATTTCAGACAGATTGACCATGCCAATGATAGACCTTATATAGGTAGATTCTTGCATTTGTGGTTTGAAATTCTTCCTCCGAGTATCAGTATTTATGATCCGTGGATAGAAAAGTCTCCATTCAACCCTCACGAGTTTACACTTCCAACCCAAAAAGGCGAGGTGGCTCCTGCCCGATTCAATTGTTCTGCAGAAGAAGTTGATTTCGATTACGAAGGAGTAGCCTGCAAATTTGATGAAACAGTCTACTTTAATCAAGAAGTACTCTCAAAATACGAAAGTGATTCCCGGTGTGATGTAAGTGACAGTGGTGCAGTTAATTGTGGAGTCTACTGGGGATTGCAAAAAAGTGTATCAAGGATTGGCAATGACCTCCTCAGTACATGGGTTGGTGATTTTGCCAATGAAGTTCCTTTTGGGGAATGGGTACACTGGAAGCAATTTGCTGTTGAGCCACCAAGTTCCGAGACTTTACGAGGGCTCAATGAAATGCCGAAGATACCTGACCAAATTAATTGTTTGATCGGTAACCTGAATAGGTTGAGCCATGCTTTGGAAAAGTTAGCACATGCCATGAATGTTAGAGTTACAAATTCATTCTGGCGTGGCTCCGTTGAGAGCCTTGCCGCCCGCCATCTCAAAATGGTTTATGCAAACAATGCCAGCAATGACGAGTTCCTGAAGAGATCTACTTTCATGTCTACACTCGTCATTGATGGATTAGCACCGAAGCCACTACGTCAGTTATGTCAGGGATGGGGTAAAGATTTTCATAAAGAAAATGACGGTAAACCACTAGGATCGCGACGACTCCTGGAGCGTGTTACATTCTCTGCATTATTGATGGCAGAATTACAAGTAAGCATGACAGACTTTTCCAAGTTTGGAAAAAAGATTGTGGAACAATCAGAATCCCATGTAGAATCTAATCTGCAGATTGAGATTGATAAATTACGTAAAAGAGTTCGTTGTAATCTTGCCCCACTCGCATTCCTATATGATCTTAGGGTTTACGGTGGACTTGCTCACCAGCCCAATATGAAGAAGATTTCTATAGCCGCAACAAAGCTCGGATTACCCACAACGGGATGGCATCGTTCTCATTTTATGAAATTAATTGATCTTGTTACCACAAGCGTCACACAAGCAAGAGAATGCATACAATCTGGAACTGAAATATGTATTATTCAACATTCTAAAAATCAAAATAATTAACTTTGGATTTAGTGGGAATTGCTGGCAGCGGCTTTTGCAATAACCATTAGAACCATTTTCTGCCTCCCTCCTTCCTCATCTTGCTATTCAAAACTGTTGTTGACACAACGTTCGTAATACGCATATTTGTGATTTCGGAAGTAGATTACATTCCTTGATTATTCAACCAATCCATTGCAGATGTTTCTCCTTCTGTTATGGCTATTTCTACCATTTCTTTCGCACATTGTAGAAGATATCTGGAGGCTTTTCGTAGTTCCAAGCATTTGGAAACTTTGCATTGAATTTCTCTCTGCTTGTCCTCCGTTATGTGAGGCAAAACTATTTTTGAAAACTCGTCTGCATTTATTGCAGTAAGATTAGTTCCAGAACACCCCCTCTTTAGTTGTAGTTGCCCCACTGGAGAAGCCATAATCGCGTACAAAGTTTCAGGATTGATCTCGTTTGATCTAATGACTTGAAAACCTGTAGAGCATAGATATTGATCATATTCTTCGCTTATCAATGCAATTCTAGATAATGATCCTTCAACAGTTGACACAATCACATCTCCAACGCCTACCTTACGTCTTGCCCTACTGGGTAAATTCTGCCCGAATTCAGTTATACAACCCGCAATTTCACCCCCTCTGAATATATTAGAAATCTGGATGTATGAATAGACACCATCTTCTTGAGGTTGAAAGTTCTCCCCATTCACGCAACAGATATCTCCAACAAAACTCCATCCACCATGATACGACTGAACAATCTCAATTAACTCTTCATACCAAGGGGTGAAGTATTCTGCATCTATGCGCCCCTGAGTGAATGTTTGAGTGTAATTTTTTTGATAGATTATTCTATCGTTAGCAGGAATACTGTTAAGTCCAAGTTCATGTCCCACCAATTCCACAACATCTTTATGCATTTCTCTCGCACTATCTCTTGCTTGTAATGCTTTCTGCACAATTTGAATGATGACAGGATTCAGTGTTAATAATACATTGGGGATTGGTAATTCCTGTAAAATGAATTCATAGAATCTTGGATGCTCTGTACCATATTGACTTCGGTCAAGTATTTTCTGCACCGTGTCGGTCATACACAGAGCAAAAAGAGTATGGGTAGACAGATTTTCACCCTTAGCTCTGAGAATTATAAACTCCGAAGAAAACAGTTGGGGAGCGTTTCTTTCTTCAACCATTCCCATTTCTCCAAGATATGATCTTAATCTTGATATAGCAAAATCACCTAATAATGCATTTTTCTTGGTGCTTCCTATATACGAAGTATTCTTGCCGCCGTCAAAAAATTTCGGGAGTCCATCTGTTAGATCATAACAGATCACTTCCCCATCACAACTATTTCTGGTATCATCAATGCAGTCGAAATAATTACTCAATGTCCTGACGGAAGTCCTTTTCAGAGCATCCCACATCTCCACCTTGTCGGGGAGAAAGAAATCAGGAGATAGTAAGTCATGACCAAAATCGTACCGACTCATTTCAGATTTTTGTATCACTGAGTATTTCATTATGCACGCTGTTTTTTCCAGAACGAGATCTGTAATTCTTGGGCCCAGGAGATGAATGCTTCTGCAATTCCATCGTCAGTTTCTCCATCATGGTTATGAAGATCGTGATCTATGATGAGATGACCATGTTTGTCTAATTTATATCTCTGATCCATATTCTCAACATAGATGTAATCCCCTGAATTGTCTTTGCCACTTTTCTCAGATACCGCAAAGAATATGGGGTAATCATCTACCCTTGGGCATAACTTATCATCCCATTTTTGCACTAACAGAACACTGGTCTTTGTAGGGGTGTGTGGCTTGAAAGTATTCCGACCTAGTCCAACGACTGCGAGAATCCGTGCACAATCAGAAATAAATCTGCGAATGTATTGATCGCCTTTATTGTTCAATCTACCCTGAGGAAGTACGATTGCCATTCGTCCGCCTGGCTTGAGAAAATCAAGATTTCTTTCAATGAATAAAATATCCCTGCCAACTTGATTCTTAGCTGAGCCATTAGAGTTAAAACTCAAATCGTAACGATGTAGAATTCGACTCTCCTTAATATTTCCTGAAAATGGTGGATTAGCCATCAAAATGTCAAACTCGAAATTTTTGTTATCCCCTGATGTGCTCCTTAACTTTTCTAATCTTCTAAACCCGGATCCATATTTGCTAATCCATTTGGGATCATTTTCATATTTGTCTCGCCATCGTTCATAATCCAATGTATTCAAATGAAGAACATTCGTCTGTCCATCTCCTGCAATCAGATTTAATGTTCTAGCTACCCTTACCGTTTTTTCGTCAAAATCTATTCCAAAAACTCTTTGGGCATGCTTGGAATCCACATCTCCGAATTCTGCATTCGTGAATAAATGTCCTGTTAGCTTAAAAAGTGTGTGTACCGGGAAACCACAACTCCCTGATGCTGTGTCAATCATGTACTCACCATCCTTAGGATTGAGCATTTTCACACACATATCGATAACATGCCTTGGAGTGAAATACTGTCCTTTATCCCCCCTAGCAGACTTGCTTACTAAGTACTCAAAGGCTTCATCTATTACCATCAAGTTGGAGTTAAAAAGTTTTACGTTTTGCAGACTTGACACGCAAATGGAAAGATGACTATCTGAAAGTTGAATATCGTCACCATCGGAGAAGACACCAAGCCACCTCTCTTTAGCTTGACCAAAAAGATCTTGGATCGTCTTCTTTAACTCACTATCAGTCTGACCCGAGTTTCTGAATTCCATACATCGGAATTGACCATCCTGTACGGTTTCGACATGACTCTTGAGTATCTCATAATTGTTTCTATCCTCTTTCGGTGCTACTTGGTCAATGTGATAATCAATCTTACTTTTGTCGCTGGAGGAAGAAAATTCATCATACAGTTTTATGAATATGAGCTTGAATACTTCCTCAAATACATCAACACCGGCATTCGCGAGAACCTCATCTTCCATTTCGAGGATAATATCCTTGAGGGATTTTCTTTCGTTTGCAATTCGATCTTTTAGGAATAGATCCTTGAGGGTAAAACGTTCGGATAGAACATCCTTGAGGGTTTGATTGGCCTTAGGAATATCTGTAATTTCCTCAAAATAATTAGGGTCTTTCCGATGATAATAAGATACTTTCTCCCCGTTAGTCCATACACCAATTGGGGCTCCAGTTGCATTACAGTAGGATTTAAGTTGACTTTTCCCCTTAAGGTGTTTAGGTTTTTTTAATTCAACTATGATGTAAGGTGTGTCTGGACGATCTTTATCCCATACAATTACATCTACTCTTTTCTTCTTAGCACCAAAACTAACGGCATGCTCTATGGCAATGCGGGATGGAGGATAGCCGTAGTGTTTAATTAGATGTTTACAATACAGCTGGCGGATGACCTCTTCAGGTTTAAGATGGATGTGTTTATCTCTAATGACGCACTTTATAAAGGGCTTATCTATACCTCTCGATTTCTTTGTAAATATTTCACTAGATAAAACCCTAATTTCCTCATCATTAAAGAGAGCAAGTGCATAATCACTACTACTGATTATAGACGACAGAGGTGAATTTTCGGGGGGGGGGTATGAATATTATATGTCATTGGATTGGTTGTATGATGATATGGGTTCAATGAGATAAAATTACAACTTGAGTCGTAGCAGGAGTGATTTGTACGATTGCAATTTCATGAACATTGATAATACCATAATGTCAAGAAGATGGTAACAAGACGGACACCAGTTGGTAACGCAACAAGGTGAATCTGTTGCGAAATAACTGTCAGATCCTATCTGTAGTAAGTGCATTGTACTTACAGACTGTTAGTTCATGAAGAATGTGTATGGAAAATATTCCCATCAATTCCAGAAATATAAGAAACTTTATGGCAATAATTACAGACACAGAACGATTCCTGAAAATTGGAAACGATTTTAATTTCAGAAACTCCTTACACGCACACACCATCTGATCCCTTTAAACGTAGGTGATGTGTCTATATGATGTAAGCGTATTGACGATAGTTAACTAATTATCCCGAGTATAGCTTCCAACTCAGATGGCATGGAGTATCGAGAGAGCTCGGGAATCGTACCTTGAGGAACTTGTTGAACTTTTGATCAAGCCAAGATTGGAGACTCTCCTTTTGCTCTTGACTAAATGGACGTTGACACCCAGATAACACATTATCAAGAGAGCCAGTTACTTTATAGGTGAATCCTACACTTTCGGACTCAACATAATATCCATCAAGAAGGCCAGGAGGCTTGTACACCTTGGCGGGGGTTTCCCAAATGGGGCAAATCTGCTTATCTATGATTTCTGAAAACATATTTAGGATTGATAAAAAACTTGGAAAGAAAAAATCGTACATGATTAGTTTAACTATTTCTCTCCACATTGTGTTTCAAGATTCAATATACAATGATACACTCATGTGAATAGTTTGGTTCATTGAAGTTCAGGGTGTGTAGGAGTTCATTGAACTTGCCTTTCTTAGATGAGAGGGATTTTCTCTTCTAATTCTATGGACCAGAACTCTATCCAGAAAATTCATGGTAGAAAAAAGAATTCATAATAAAGGAATGCATACCATTCTTGCATCCTTATTCAGTAAAAAATCAAGCACCATTGAATCACGCATTAGATCTTGCCAGACACCATTTAAGTAACACATATGCTGCTCTTGACTCATTATAAGCATGCTGAAAGCTCTTCAATCCACTAGGTAGCAAGTGACGACTTGGATGCACAGAATTTCGATGCTCCCGAATCATGCTTGTTAAATACTTGGGATCAAAAACGCTACCGTCAATTTTGGAATCAGGAAGCCATCCAGCTACGAATGCGATGTCAATTAGATTCTTCAGGCTCCAGCGTTTAGGGTCTGTGCTCTTAGGTCTGAGTTTCTTACTTAGTTTGTCTCGTGCAGCCATAGTTGCATTGGGGTTGTTCATGCAAGCAAACAACAGAGCTGTCTCAATAGCTGCTCCGATCATAACGGAAGCTGCAAGATAAGCACCCGATTTTGTGCATGCGTCAGACTCAGATTCGAAGTACTTCTGTACATAGCTCAATTTATCTAGGTCAGGCTTTTTGGAAAACACAATCATTCCCCCCTGCTCTCTGCTTGCTTCGTATGCCTCACGGTCTGATAAATACAATTCAGCCATATCTTCCAGTCCGAACTCTCGTAGAGTTTCTTCAAACTTTACATCTAAAATCAGATCATATTGATTATTGAGTTGATTTCAATCTTCTGGGCCTTCACCAATCCGCCAGTACTCAAACTCGTCAAGGCCTTCTCGTTTCTCAATGACTTCTATTTGTGACTCTATGTCTTCAAGATCCTTCTTATATACTCCAGCAAAAGATCGTTTGCTGTGGATTCGTTCTACTGCCATAGAGCGCAACAAGAGGAGAACAGCAGGATTAAGGGCACCAGCTACTTCTGCCAGATTCAAAATATCAAGGCAAGATTTTATTCTGACATCACTTTCGTCAGAATCGAAATGTGGGCCCTTTTGCCATGTAAATCCCTGGAGCTGCTCTTTGAATTGCAACCACGCGATAGCACTTGCTTCAAGTTCATCTATGGATTGTTGCACATGTTTCGGGATCTCTGTAGAACTACTCTTATCTAAATCATCCATTAATTAACTCGTTCTCTACCCTTTGTTGACTATAAATATGAATACTTGATATTTTCCTTGAACATAGAAAAAGTATCCTCGCTTGTGCAAAAAAGAAATCATGATAGCGGTACGATCTAGCTCTCAATAAATCAAATAAATATGGGTATCTTGATGGAGTTATTTCACCGGATCAGAATTCTGAATCCACTTCAACTGCGACTGTGATGCATCCCCTGAATCTCATTTGTGTTAGAGATACTCAGACGGCATGTGCCAATAAAAATGACACATTATTCATAGATCTTCCGAACTGCTTTAACAAGAACATCTGGAATGTTATCTACATTCAGTGAATCTAAATGATCCAATGCTGCAAGTGCTTTTCCCTTCTTGATACCTTTATTTTTTGAAACACCTGCACAGTCTTCAAAATCTTTAGATAACATTATCACTGAACCAGTATCTCCTACCAATTGTTCGATTTTGCTGTTGAGATCGTAAGTATTTCTAAAAGATTTACGTTTATCCTGTTTCCAATCATTTGGCATTGGATCGGGGAGTGGATCCTCATCGTGAATCACTACATAACTCATTTGGAATGCCTTTGCAATAGTTACATAGAGAGAAATATTGTATTTAGATCCACAATCAATAAATGAAACACCATTAGAATTGCACCTTAATTTTTCCGCAAGGAATGGAAAAACTGTTTTTTCGGTTTCACCTTCAACAAATACAACTTTGCGAGCAAAAAACATTTCACCGCGATCGGGATTGACCCATGTTGCCATATGAAATCTACTCTTTCTTTCGCTGTCTTCTTCAAATAAATCCTCGGTGCACTGTATCAGGGTAGTTCCTTCCTCGGTCGAATTTTTACGAATCAGTGCAATCCCCTTATAATCATTTAAGTTGACGAAATGAGTTGAATGACTACTAACAAGAACCTGAGTATTTTCACTGTCAGCAATAACTCTCAGTGCCTTATCAAGTGAACGCTGTCCATGGGGGTGTAAGAATAATTCGGGTTCTTCAATGGCGAAAATAACTAAGTCTGACTTTTTGCGAGGATATAGCTTAGAATCTGTACTGGAATTGCTACGATTTAGCATGCTTTTTGCCAACGCCGTCATCAGGCTGAAAATAAGTGCCCGTTGAAGCCCATGTCCTTTTTGATTTGCTAAGGTTCTATGTCCGTCATTAACATAGATCTCTGTACCTAATTCAAAAATTTTCAACAAAGTAGGAGGTGTTACTTCAAGAGATACATTAACCCCCCATCTTCTCATTCCCTCATTAATAGAAGATTCAAGTTCCACTAGTTCTCGAGGACGTTCATTGTTATCAGGACTCGGGTTAAGTACATTGAGCAATTCTTTCAAATTTTCGTCAATTTTTGGGAAAAGTGGGCCAACTGAAGCCATCTCATTGGTAGCAAAAGTGAGTAGCTTTCCAAGGAGTGTCGTGCTTGTGACCTTAGATTCATCAACTAAATCTCGAACAGCAGGAACAAGAAAGAATTTAGGAAGAACGCCCGCAGAAATGTTAGGAGTTCTAAGTAATGGTCCAGATTCAAGCACTCGGTAAAAGGTTAAAGATTCTCTATGGTTCCCAATGTATTTTTGCTGTGCTTGAATTACAATCTGTTTAGTAATTTGCCCAGTTGAAGGGACATACGATTTCAACGGAGTTTCAGAAATCTTACTACGATTGGTATAGTTATTTGCATTGTCTCCTTGTAGCCACTCCTCCTCTGGCTGTGAAACATAGCCATTATAGTAAACTTTAGGTTTGTCTTGATCTTCAAAGGTTGCCGTTTTCCGAAAACAGAAAGTTCCATCAGATTGAATATATTCCATCCATATTATTTTTTCCTGTTCAGTCAGCCGATCAAACGAGACCTCCACCCATATTTTCTTATCATCACCCCCAGCGAAAGCAAAGAGATCATCTTTATCAGGCTTTGATGATGAGTCAAGTGCAAACTGTATGGCACCAATTAAATTTGATTTTCCATGGTTATTCTGTCCCAAAAGGACAAGAATATCCCGAAAGAGGAGAGTGCAATTCTTGATACTGCGGAAGTTGTGAATAGAAACGGAAGTAATCTTCATTGATTTGGTTAAAAGTATGGTTCTACCACGTTTTGTGTGGAATTGATTACACTAGGTTTCACAAAATTTATTTATTATGTTTGATACCTATTTATAATTCTCAATGCATCAGTGGTTTAAATTTAGACCCTTGCTGGTCTATTGATGATGTGAAAACCAATGTAGAGCAGGAGTGAATGGCTATTAATATTTCTCATCCAGGGAAAGATCTTGTAAGCCCCGAGACGGGAGAGCCTGATACCTTGTTGATCATCGCAAGGAGCGTCAATGGCGCAATCTAGGTCTCTTTAATTGGAAGTGTTTTATTCACTGTCGGATTCCCTGTACAGACACCTATGGGGCCTAAGACGATCTGCATTCGTTGGGCGGATCCATCCAGTCGGTTCGCTATGCGTTTGAATGTTTTGCGATTCGTCTCTTGAAGGCAACCAAGAACCAGACAAAAGCAGCGGAAATTCTTCGGTGCGGATTTAACCAAGTCAATCGCATTATGTACCGCGGAGTTGTGCGAGGAGAGTCACGCAGATCTCTGGCAGGGATACGTCATATCAGTATTGATGAAAAGGCCCTCAAGCGAGGCCATACCTACGCAACG
>JAPOUL010000025.1 GCA_026708685.1 Bacteroidota bacterium | reverse complement strand
TCGTTAATGCGGTACCATGAAGCACAGAATCGGTGCTTGCAACCGCAGAATGGACGGTCTCATTTAAAAAATGGGGGGGGGGGGGTAGATCGGAGGAGTCCATACGGAGCGAATCACTCCCTGATCCAGAAGTGATAGCAAACAACAAAAAGAGACTGATCACAGACATTGTAGAGAATTGTTCAAAAAAAGAGGTACTTCAGACAGTGCCTTAAATGGAAATGTTGATAATATGTTTTCGAAATATTTTGCAGTATCGATGCAAATAAGATTAATCTATCTTTGAAAAAGCGGATCAATAATATTTTGGTAGGCCTAATACAACAATTAGAATTAAAGATATGGATTCTCTCAGATTAATGATGTTTTTTAATGGTGGAATGAGATAGACGCTATGACACTTGGAAATGTAGGATCATCATTTTACACGATCATCCACGATAGTAAAATGGGACTACTGGTGATCTAATCCATCTATGTCTTAGTAAGCTAATAGGTCCTCAAGGGCTTTTTGGAAGCGAGTCTGTGCAGAATAAATCTTTGTCTCAAGATTGAGCGAAAAAGGTATGGGCGTATCCAAGCCTGCAACACGGACAGGCGGCGCATCTAAAAATTCGAATCCTACCTCCGTAATGGACGCAGTGATCTCTGCCCCAAATCCACCGGTCAGATTTGCTTCATGTAAAACCAAAATCCGGCCAGTTTTTCGGAGTGAATCCATGACCATTGCCTTATCCCATGGAATCAAGGTTCTCAAGTCAATCACCTCAATAGAAATATCCTCCTTCTGAAAACTCTTCGCCAATTCCAATGCCCATTGGGTGCAGAGTCCATAGGTAACAATCGTCACATCTTCACCTTCATGAACTCTTGATGCTACTCCTAAAGAGATTTCATAGGGTTCCTCAGGGACAAGACCCTCTAAACTGCGATAGAGGTATTTGTGCTCAAAATAGAGCACGGGGTTCGGATCGTATAAAGATGCCAATAAGAGACCTTTCGCATCAAAAGGGGTAGAGGGGATGACCACTTTTAAGCCAGGTACATGACAAAACCATGCTTCCATTGATTGAGAGTGAAAGGGTCCTGCTCCAATATGCCCACCGAATGGAGCACGTATCGTTACATTCACGGGAGCATTCCAACGATAGTGTGTTTTGGCAAGATTATTGACAATCTGATTAAAGCCACAAGAAATAAAATCTGCATACTGCATTTCTACGATAGGACGAAGCCCTTCTAATGCCAATCCCATTGCTGCCCCCAATACTCCACTTTCTATGATGGGAGTATTTCGTACACGGGTAGGTCCAAATTTTTCCCATAGCCCAGCTGATGCCTTAAACACTCCTCCATATTCAGCAACATCTTGTCCCATCAAAAGGATGTCGTCATCGGCTTCCATCGCTTGAGTCATTGCATTGGTGATCGCATCAATAAATCGAATGTTGGATTGACTACCCTCGGGTTTTCGGGCTTCTTTAGAAATACTGTAAAAGACATCCTTGACTTCTTGCTCAGCAGTGCTTTCCACCATCGGTTGAGTAAGTGCATATTCAGAAACAGATTCAATTTCTTTCGAGATAGCCTGCTTCATGGTCTGAATATCATCTTCATTAATTACCTTTTTTTCAATGAGAAGTGCAGTGTAAAGATCTACAGGATCTTTCAGTGCCCATTGATCCATGAGAGCCTCTGGTACATATTTTACACCTGACGCTTCCTCGTGCCCACGACGACGGAAGGTTTTCATTTCAAGAAGTGTCGGACCATGTCCTGATCGAGCAGTGGTGGCAGCCTCTTGAACAGCCATCACCACGCTGAGAAGATCGTTGCCATCTACCGTTCTCCCTGGAAATCCATATCCATGAGCAGCATCGGCCAATGATGCAATCGGGAGGGCCTCCTCAGTGGGAGTTGACAAGCCGTATCCATTATTTTCCACAATAAAGATTACTGGCAAATTCCAGATGCCTGCAAGAGAGCACGCCTCATGAAAATCTCCTTCTCTGGTGGCACCATCCCCACAAAAGACGACCGCAATATCGGAGCTACCCTTGATTTGTGCAGCTTGGGCGATTCCGCAGGCAACCGGTAGCATGGAGCCAAGATGGGAAATCATACCCACAATCCGTTTTTCGGGTAGACCAAAATGGAAAGTACGATCCCGACCTTTGGTGTAACCACCATCTCTGCCCATCAACTGACAAAAAAGAGGCTGAAGGGGGACTCCGCGTGTGGTCCATACGCCAAGGTTTCGGTGTAGGGGCAGAATCACATCAGAATCCTGAACTGCCCAAGTGCTTCCAACAGCAATCGCTTCCTGACCGAATCCGCTAAACCATTTTGAAATTCGGTTATGGCGGATGAGACGGAGCATGTGCTCCTCAATCAATCGAGGAAGCAGAAGTGCATGTAGCAATTCATGCAGTTCACTCTCAGAAAATTGTTCAAGATGATTCAATGACCACCTCCAGAAATAACAGATCGAAGTGTCCGAAATAAAATTTTCAAATCCATACGCAAGCTCATTTTCTCGATATAGTACAGGTCAAACTTGACTTTTTGCTGGACATCTTCTACTGAGCTGTCATAATGCCACATCACCTGTGCCCATCCAGTAATGCCGGGCTTCACACGATGACGACGATTATACAGGGGAATCGTTCCCTTAAGTTTTTCAACGAAGTATGGGCGTTCAGGGCGAGGTCCAACAAGGCTCATGTCTCCTCGAAGCACATTGATCAGTTGTGGGATTTCATCTAAACGAGTTTTGCGTAACCAGCGACCTACGGTTGTATATCGAGGATCATCCTTGGTTGCCCAGACAGGTCCAGTATCCGCTTCTGCGTTGTCATGCATCGTTCGGAATTTATACATCATAAAGGTGCGTCCCTTGCGGCCAACTCGTTGCTGACGATAAATCGCCTCGCCGTCAGAGGTGGATTTTACCGCAATGATGATACCGATCCACAAGGGTAATCCTGTGATTAGAATCGCCAGTGCAACAATGATGTCAATGACACGCTTGGTGGACTGCTCCCATGCGGGCATGGGGATGGGCAAGACTTCAATAAGGGGGAGTCCATAGATATGTTCAGTGCGGGCCATACCACCAATGACCGAATAGAAATCAGGGACAATTTTGAGGGTGACATTCTTTCCGTCGCAGAGTTGCAAAACTTCGGAGAGCTCCGTATGATCTTGGGATCCTAGAGCAATCAAGACATCACGAACATGTAAGTCATCAATCAGATCGGGTAATTGTTCTATGGCGTAAAGATCTTCATCACCGGTGGTTAAATCTGAGTTCAATTGGTCATCCTGTTGACTAAGACGGACAGCTCCTACAATTTGAATTCCAGCAGCGGGGTATTTGGCTACGTCTTGGTATAAACGATCAACTTGGTCACGCCAACCCACAACCAGAGTGCGGTGGGTTCCAAATCCTCGTAGGATGAGTGCCTTTTGGACGGAGCGTACAACAATTCTTCCCGTAGAGATCAGCCCCAGGAATGAAATCCAATAGATTGCAATGATGGACAGACTTCCACCAGGCTCAAGGATGTCAATGAAGATGCTGAACACAAGAATAAGGACCCCAACCGTGACTACTTTGGCCAAGGACACGATTTCATCAATACGGCTCTCTGCATGTCGTTCGCGATACATGCCCGCGATCAAGAGCATGATGATCCAGAAGAGGGAAAGCCCTACGATAGCATAGAGAGGATAGATGATCTGCCCCTGAGTCGTTGAAAACCCCAACAAACTGAAATCATCGGGGAATCTGATCTGGAGATAAACGATGCAAGAGACTGCCGCAGCGATGATGTCCGTAAAGATCAGTGCGGCAAATTCGACTTTCCGTGACATGGAACAATCAGAGTTGAGACTTATACACACATCTACTCAATGCCGTGCCCAACATCCATTTTATGTTAAATTTATACGCATGGACAACGAGAGTCGATTTCGTGTTTCCTAAAAGATACACTTCTAAGTTAAAACAATGGGTTGATGAGAACTCTGTTTGTTAAGAGAATCACATTAATGATTCTCCAGTAAAGTGCGATATGGTCGTTTTCAACGTCTTGAATGAGTCAAGGTCGTCAATCAAAATATCGTTCACTGAGTAAAAAAATTGGGTTCTTTAAATCGTGGATTTTCTTCAAAGCATTTTCACCGGTAACTCCTTTTTTCATGTCTCAGAATCCGTATCAGATGACAGTTGACCTAAATGTCTTGAAACATTTAAGGATCAATTTACATAGCAATATTGTAGCAGTCTTGATTGAAGTTGTGGCGAATGCGTGGGATACCGATGCTAAAAACGTGATGATCACGATTGATCAGGACCTGAAACAGATTTCAATGATTGATGATGGAGTAGGAATGACGGTGGATGATGTGAATCAGAAGTTTCTTCATGTTGGATATCATCGGCGAGAAGAAGACCATCAAGATAATCAATTTACGTTGATGGGGCGAAGGAATTGGGTAAACTGTCGCTGTTCTCAATTGCAGAAGTCATTGAAGTGCGGTCATCAGCGAATGGAGGCTCACATGGATTTCGAATGAGCATAGAAAAAATCAATGAAGCTCTAAAGAACGGAGATGGACCTTTTTATCCTGAGCCATTGAATGGTGCATTTGAGGGAAGAGGTACTGAAATTCTTCTCAAGAAAATAAAACGAGAACGACTATCCATCGGAACAACAGCATTACGCAAGAGGCTTGCTCGTCGTTTCTCAATTATCGGTGAAGTACACCAATTTATGATAGAATTGAACAATCATCCTATAACAATTGCCGACCGAGATGATTTATCCAAAGTTCAGTTCTTATGGAAAATAGGTGAGTCGATATTCCGGTGACCTCTTGCTCCCATTTGCCGAATCCACGCTTTTTACCCGATCGTCTGGATCATTGGAGTGAGAACTGGAGAGTTCAAGGTTGGATCGGCACAGCTTTTAAACCTCAACATTTAGAGAGTTAGGATATTGGAAATCTCAATAGTATAGTCATTTTTCTAGGGGTCGCCTGTTTCAGGAAAATATCCTATTAAACGTCAATGAGAACAACATCTACACAAAATACTTGACGGGACAAATTGAGGTGGATTTTCTTGATTTAGATGATGAACCTGATATTGCAACGAGTGATCGTCAGCGTATTAAAGAAGATGATCCTCGTTATGGGGAATTGTTAAAATATTTGAAAATAATACTCCTTCAAGTAGAAACAGATTGGATTGAACTGCGGGGAAAGATTGGATTGGAAGAAACCCAGAAAAAACTCCCCCCACTAAAAGACTGGCTTGATTCCCTACAATATGGCTTCAGAAAACAGGCTGAGCAAATGATCGTGCAGTTGTCAACGATCCATTTAGATCACGAAAGTGATCGAAAATTATTATTTAGACATGGGATCTTGGCATTTGAACGAATGAAATTGCGTGGATCTACGGATGAATTGGTGAGCAATATTTCAAATGCAAACAAGCTCTTAGAAATTCTGGCAGATCGTGATGCATTAGAAGCTTCTCTGTATCGGGATATCGTCAATTTTCATCTCGAAATCATCAAGATGTTTCAACATCTGGTTGATAAAAATGAAAAAGAAAAAATTCTGCAGCAAAGTTTATTCCATAATTTATGGCTCCTTGACCCTGCGTGGGAAAATGTATCATCAAGCCGCTTGATGGAATCGCGTTTAATAAGTGAAAATATCACCGTGAAAGATTTGTCTGAAAAAGAAAATCTTGGGCGCGTAGATATCGCATATAGGACCTATGCGGGGAAGCATATTATCGATGAATTGAAAAGGGCAAGCCGAAAAATGGATCTGATGGATTTGGTACGACAGGGAATCTTGTATGCCAACAAGCTAAAACAAATTCTGATTGCACAAGATGAAACTTCTCCCAATATTGAGGTGATTTTTGTCCTTGGAATTCCCGTTGACGAAGAGCAGGCGGATCCAAATAGACTGAAATCACTGATGCAAGGAATTTCGCCTGGGAGTCGAATTGTTCACTACGATTCCCTGATTAATGGTGCAAGGAATTCATACGCAGAGTATTTAGAAAAACTGAATACCTTGACAGAGTTGAGCGGTTTGTGAATCAATTATCAAATGTACCCTAAAACCCATGCCATATGACTACCATTGGCAATCTCTGATGAAAATTCTGGTACATGTAGTGACAGTAAGCAGTCTGTACGGTGATAGGTTAGCACCCTGTTTGATTTTCAAGAATTGAAATAACAGTTCACTGCCTTTGATCATCGTGGGTACGATTCAAAAAAAAGAAATTTGTGAGAAATCCGAGTGACCATGAAGTCCAATTGTCGTTGTCAGAAAAAAATATGGACATAGACATTGGTATCAAGGAGCGTACATCAGTTTTGAAACGTAACCATGTGGATTCCATTAGCATACGACGGATCCTGGATCACTTTCGGAGGATACAAGGGATAAATTGCCCAAAGGATCTTCGGCCATTAACACCATACCCTGGCTCTCTAAACCCATCATCTTTCGTGGTGCAAGATTCGCAACCACAACCACCGATCGCCCAACCATCTCCTTTGGCTGAAAATGCTCTGCAACCCCCGCAAGAATCTGTCGAGTCTCAAAACCTAAATCTACCTCTAACTTCAACAATCTTTTTGACTTCGGAACAGGTTCTGCTGAAAGAATCTTGCCTGTACGAAAATCCATTTTAGCAAAATCATCATAGACGATTTCAGGTTTGGTCTCCGCATAGGGGATCGGTTCCTGCTCAGAACTGGAAGTATTCAATTTAGCCATCTGAATTTGAATCTGATCATCAGTAATTTTATGAAAAAGAATCTCTCGGCTTCCAAGTGCATGACCAACAGGTAACAGTGGAGTACCCGCTTGATTCCAGTCAATCATGTCGGAAGAATTTCTGGATGGAGTGCTTGAGCGTACACCATCCAATCCTATCATGCGACGAAGCTTCTCTGCTGAGAAGGGTAGAACGGGATCCATGAAGACCGAGAGAGCAGCACAAATCTGCAGAGAAATATGAATCGTATTCGCACATTGTGATGGATCACTCTTACGCGTGATCCAAGGAGTCTGATCATTAAAATACTTGTTGCCCAATCGTGCGACATTCATGGTCATACGTACAGCTTCACGAAATCGGAATTGCTGGTAGGCATCTCCAATCTTATGGGGGAATTCAGCAAGTTCATCCAAAGCTGCCTGATCCGCTTCTGAAAGAGCAGATAGAGGAGGGACCTTATTGTCAAACTCACGTTCTGCAAACGTCAGGGCACGATGAACAAAGTTGCCCAAGATATCGGCAAGCTCGCTGTTTACCTTCGCTTGAAATTCATACCAGTTAAAGTCAGAATCCTTGGATTCAGGAAGAATGGTAGCCAATGAGTAACGAAGGAGGTCGGGAGGAAAATCCTCCAGATATTCATGTAGCCACACTGCCCATCCACGACTGGTAGATAGCTTCGCACCCTCGATATTCAAAAATTCATTCGCTGGTACTTGATCGGGCACAACATACCCCCCATGTGCCATCAACATGGCAGGAAACATCAGGGTGTGAAATACAATGTTATCCTTTCCAATAAAGTGAATCAATCTTGACTCATCATCCTGCCAGTAGAGCTTCCACAAGTCTGGATCACCCTGGCTGGCAGCCCACTCTTTCGTTGAAGAAATATATCCGATCGGTGCGTCAAACCAGACATAGATGACCTTCCCTTCAGCATTGACCCCTGCTACATCCGCCGCTTTCTGAGGAACAGCAACCCCCCAAGGAACATCTCGCGTAATGGCACGATCGCGCAACCCATCTGAAAACCATGCTCCAATCTGTCCAAGAACATTGGGTTTCCATTCAGGGTGTTGTGCTATGTACTGTTCAAGTTGGGTCTGCCATTTTCCCAGTGGTAAATACCAGTGAGTGGTTTCTCGCAGTTCAGGAACGGCATCGGTCAGTGTACTTCGGGGATTCTTAATTTCTGTAGGGCTCAAGGAGGCGCCACACCGTTCACATTGATCCCCGTAGGCATGCTCATATCCGCAGTAGGGACACTCCCCACATACAAATCGATCGGCCAGGAAGACTTGTGCAACTGGATCATACAGGTGTTCTTCACGCTTCAACACAAATTCATTCTTGTCGGCCAAGTGCTGAAAAAACTCCTGACTGGTTTTAATATGGACTTCTTTTGACGTACGACTGTAGTGATCAAAACTAATTCCAAATGCTGCAAAACTATCTCGGATCAATGGATGATAGCGATCAATGACATCTCTGGCGGTGATTCCATTCTGCATGGCTTGAATTAAAATGGCAACACCAAATTCATCAGATCCACAGACATAAACAACATCCTGCCCCGATAGTCTCAGATAGCGAACATGCATGTCGGCTGGAAGATACGCTCCTGCTAAATGTCCGATATGAATCGGACCATTCGTGTAGGGTAACGCAGAAGTGACTAATGTACGCTTAAACGATTTTGAGGACATTCACATGTAAACAATGCCAGTTGAACAAAATTTTGCCCTCATGGATCCTATCACGATTTATTATGCTATGTGGCATGATGGCATCAAGATGCTTCTCATGTCCAGTTTCAAAACAACACTGTCCGAGAATCGTGCATGGTTATGTAGCTTTGAATTTTTGAAAAATGAACCACAGAAGCATACCAAACCATGCTCTGCATTAGATCACGAGAATTACCGTCTCTGGTTCTCCACCCAAAGAGAAACATCATCGGAAAGACGCATTTGCAAGACATTTTTTCGTTCAAAAAGAACAGTACAAAGTTCATCACTTTTCGAGAATATCTTTGCTACGTGATGTTCAAATTTCTATGCTTTGCAACCGTACTGCTGGTAGCATCATGATTGAGATTTCTTGAAAGGATTCATCCTTAGTCGTACGCGTCACACTATTTGCCTAACGCCAGTTTATCCATATACATTTTGAAGACGCATGTCGTCTGCAAGAGTACCGTCAGGATTTAACACTCATTCATCAAGGTGAAGAATTTGAAGTATTTCTTTGGGAGTTTTTCTAACTCTCTGTCAATGGTCTTTTTCATGCGTTCGACGGTTTTTCTTCAACCAGTATTGAAGGCATATCTTTTCTGTACCAGTCTTTTTGATTAGAGAAGGGACGAATCATTGCTATAAATTTAGGCAGTTTGATCGCCTTGTGACGGTAGATGTACTTACCAATCGCTACGTTTTTGTGAATCTCTCCGGGGGGTGGATAACCAGTCCGCCGATAGCCAGTGGCAATGCCGTTTGAAAAGTGGTACGCAAGGAATTCTTGGATCAGAATCTTGATGTCAGTCAGCGTCTCTGCCGTAACAGTTTCACCTTTGACCATCTCGTGCTCTCCACGATACGCATACTTTGGGGTTCCATTGTCTTCCTTGTGCTTAAAGATCAAGAAACCGTCCTGATGAGTCTGATATGTAGTCGTTCCAGTTCATCTGCATGAAAGATAGTACACATTCATCAAAATACTCATTTGAATGGGTGTTTCCACCCGTAATTGTGTACTTCAAAGAATACCTGTAGGTGCTCTTTGCATCAGGCTTAGGTTTGCAACCTCCTTCAGTGCCTGTGTACATAGACGAAACTTCTACTGTACACAGTCCCGATCCACACTGTATCGTGGTAGAGGTTACAAATTTTGTAATGATTGTAGGCATGTAGATGGTGAACTCATGCGAGCTTTTACTTCATTACATCAAGGGCTCAATGTTCATAGAATTTCCTACTTGGTGGTCTCTAAGGGGGCCATACAATGAATCTTTGTGAGCAGATCTGAACCTGTTGATTGCCCAGCATTGGCAAGTACAACGTTTGGTATTTGCAACCACTGCAGTGGTACCAAACATCAAGGGAGCGATTACCACTAAAATTATGCGTTACACCTTCAACGGATGTAATTAGTTCTTGTACCTCTGGTGAATTTTCACCTTACAGGGTACTTGTGCGTACAAGGATCAATAATACTTTTATACATCATGGTAGCATCTTCTACTACGGACAGGAAGGGTTCCATACAGCGTGTCACCAACGAGACGAATATCTCGGTGCAGGTGGGGTTAGATGGATCTGACAGCCATAACATCCAGACGGGTATTGGCTTTATGGATCACATGTTAGATCTTTTTGCAAAACATGGTCAATTTGACCTTGAAATCACATGTTCAGGGGATCTGAATGTTGACGAGCACCATACGGTTGAGGATATTGGAATCTGTCTTGGCCAAGCGTTTCATCAGGCACTGGGAGACAAGTCTCATATTTCTCGATACGGACATGCCTATGTTCCCATGGATGAGGCCTTGGCCCGTGCAGTTGTTGACCTTTCAGGGAGATTCACACTTTACTTTTCGGGAGAGTTTGATCGTCCTACCGTCGGTGATCTGCCCACTGAACTCGTTCAACATTTCTGGTACAGCTTTGCAGAGCATGCTCATTGCACCTTGCATATCTCGATCCTTTATGGCATCAATACCCATCATAAAATTGAAGCCATATTTAAGTCTGTGGCAAGAGCCCTTCACATAGCAACTCGGCAAAGTGATGAGAACGCAAAAATGCCATCTACTAAAGGAATCCTTTAAATGACTCTTTCCAAACAAACCATCGCTGTCATTGGTGCTGGAAATATAGGCAGCTCCCTCGTTGGTGGGCTTCTTAACGGGGGGCATGTAGATCCGTCTAGGATACGAATCACCCGCCGAAATCCTCAAGCACTCCACGCTTTGCGCAATGCTTTACCCGATGTATTGGCTGGTACAGATAATCAGGTTGCCGTCCAAGATGCATCTATTGTTGTATTAGCCGTGAAGCCTGCGAACTGGCTAACTGTGACCAAAGAAATTTCTGACCATGTGAATCCAGAGGCATTGATTGTTTCCGTCTTGGCAGGACTCACCACGACTCGGATTGCCAAGGAATTCTCAGAACATCAGCCCATTGTCCGTACCATGCCCAATACGCCCATGATCGTTGGTAGGGCGGCCACTGCCATTTGTGCTGGAGAGGCTGCATCCTCTCAGCATCTTGGTCTTGTTCAGGAGATGTTTGAAGCCGTCGGAACCGTTGAAAAAGTTCAGGAATATCTCATGGATGCCGTCACTGGACTGAGTGGTAGTGGACCAGCATATGTCTTTATGCTGATTGAAGCCCTCACCGATGCTGGAGTTAAGCAGGGACTTCCTCGCCCTATCGCATTCCGACTCTCTAAACAGACAGTTCTGGGAGCTGCACATCTTGCGGATCATACAGGAGAACATCCCGCCATTCTCCGGGACCAAGTCACGACCCCTGGTGGCACTACCATTGCTGCCATTGCAGAGCTGGAAAAATATGGACTACGAACCATGTTTATCCACGCAGTGTCCACTGCTACCGAACGATCCAAAGAACTCAGTGGGGGGGATGAGAGCTGATGATCGTCATCATTGACTATGGGATCGGAAATCTTCGATCCATAGAGAAAGCCCTCTTGCAGGTTTCGTCTCATGTCGTGAGAACCGACAATCCACAGGTTATTGGTCAGGCCTCTCGGCTCATTCTTCCGGGTGTGGGTGCGTTTGGAGCCTGTATTGAAGAAGTTCGAAAACGAAATCTGGAGCTCTCGATTATGGATGCGGTTAGACGAGATGTACCCTTTTTGGGCGTATGCGTAGGGATGCAGATGCTCTTTGAATCCAGCTCAGAAAAAGGAGACTACAGAGGTTTAGGCCTCCTCCATGGGCACATCAAAGAGTTGACCCCAAGTGATCCTTCGTTGAAAGTCCCTCACATGGGATGGAACGTCGTTCAGCCCGTCCAATCCAATCCGTTACTGCATGGACTTCCTGAACAAGCATTCTGCTACTTTGCACATTCATTTTATGCTACCGAAACCGATCCTGAAGATGTCATTGCCATGACAGACTATGGATGTTCAATTCCCGTTGCATTTTCGCGTAATCATGTCTATGGAGTACAGTTCCACCCCGAAAAAAGCCATCATGTGGGGCTACGTATTCTCTCTAATTTTGCAACGCTGACATGATCATTCCTGTACCAGCGATTGATCTTCTTCATGGACAGTGTGTGCGATTGATGCGCGGTCAATATGATCAAGTCACACACTATCATGATAGTCCTGTAGTCATTGCCCAACAATGGGAAGCCATGGGTGCTCCGATGGTCCATGTGGTTGATTTAGATGCGGCTCGGTCGGGAGGACAAACGCATAACACCGAGTTGATCGCTCAGATTGCACGAGATATTGCCGTTCCAGTTCAGACGGGTGGGGGTATTCGCAGTGCAGGAGATGTCACTCATCGGCTTGATCATGGGATCTACCGGGTGATCATAGGGACAGCGGCTGTTCAAAATCCAGATCTTGTGGATGCAATGATCAGGCAATATGGACCTGATCGCATAGCGATTGGGATTGATGCCAAAGATGGGGAGGTACGGATCAGTGGGTGGCTTGATCACACTGGCATGTCTGCATTGGAATTTGCCATGGAGATGCAGAATCGTGGAGTGACCCGGATCATCTACACGGACATTAACCGTGATGGAACGATGCAGGGCCCTAATGTTGAGGCATATCGTTCTATGGGAAAGAAGCTCACATCAGTACGTCTTATGGCCAGTGGTGGGGTTTCTGGTCCTGAAGATTTGGAAACGTTACAGAGCGTAGCACCTTACGGTGTGGATTCCGTGATAATTGGACGTGCACTCTATGAAGGAAAATTTTCGGAGTATCAGCTCTGGAGCAAGGAGGTCACTGAATGCCCCTAGCCAAGCGAATCATCCCATGTTTAGATGTTGACCAAGGGCGTGTGGTGAAGGGAATCCAGTTTGTAGATTTAGTGGATGCTGGTGATCCCCTTGAACAGGCCCATGTCTATAATCAAGAAGGAGCAGATGAACTGGTCTTTCTTGATATTACCGCCACCCATGAAGGGCGGGGGATCATGCGTGATGTCGTACGTCGGACTGCTGAACAGGTATTTATTCCCCTTACCGTTGGAGGAGGGATCCGTACGCTTGAAGATATGAGGGAAATGCTTCATGCAGGTGCTGATAAAGTGGCCATTAATTCGGCAGCGATCAAGTCTGTTGATCTGATATCTGAATGTGCTGAGGCATTTGGTGCACAGTGTGTTGTTGTGGCAATTGATATGAAACGTGACCAACAGGGTGGATGGGAAGTTTATACGCACGGAGGGAGGCGTTTTACTGGAATAGATGGTCTTGAGTGGGCAAAGGAAGCAGAAAAGCGGGGAGCTGGTGAGTTGTTGGTCACATCAATGGATCGTGATGGTACGCAAATTGGCTATGATCTGGAACTTCTTCAGAAACTTGATGATCTTGTCCAAATTCCAGTGATTGCCTCTGGTGGAGCTGGCACGCTTGAGCATTTACGGGATGGGTTGATGATTGGGCGAGCCCATGCGGTATTGGCGGCATCTATGTTTCATTTTAGGCAAGTGACGATCAAAGAGGTGAAAGATTTTTTGCATGAAGCAGGAATCACTGTGAGGAAAGTAGATTTGAAGTAGTATGCACTATTCTATGGTGTCAATGCCCATTGCGATCGCCTGTATCCTTCAAAAGATTTGTTTCAAATCAATACAGTATCCTAAGAAAATGAATCAGTCACATCAAACATCATCCTCTGTTCATGATGCCATTTACCACTGAATCAACTCAATGGATCATTGAAAGCCATTGCTAAGAACATGTGTGAGTGTGAATAGAGTGAATGCTCAAACCCTCAATAATTCTTTGAACTGGATACTCTGTTGGGGTGGAGCACTAATGATGAGCATATTTTCAGGGCGATCATGTAGGGCAGGTTTTCGGGTATTTCTTGAAGGACATCTATCAGTACCAATATTTTTTACAGTCACAACACGTTGTTTATAGTCTTTTGATTCAAGAAATTTTGAGACCTTCCAAAATGTACGTCCGATGGAGCGACAGTAATCAATAAAACAGGCGGCTCCCTGAAGCTGTTGTATAATCTCCCACTCTCGATCATTTTTGCCTCGTTTCAATTCAATATAAATGAGCCAGTAATTCTTGTTATCCATGGAGATGATAACGAAGTCTGCTCTTTTGCACTCCCCTTTCGAATTTTGGAAAATACCTGTCAATGCGGGAAGCATGTCGGCTTTAATTGCGATTGTATCCTCTGGTGGGTTGAGTAATTTAATAGTGTAACCCGTTTCTCCTTTACCCTCATTCAATTCCATATAATATTTGCCATATTGATTCATCTGAACGAATACCAATGCGTCATCTTTTACCAATTTACGCAGAATATCAAGATCTGATATCATTCTCCATCTCCCCAGAGAATGGCATCCTGAATCTCGTTAATTTTAATGATGGTTTTGTCAAAGCTACGAGCCTCAATTCCCTCGTCATCATTTATATCCGCCTCCACAAAAGTATGATACCTGCTTCCATTCCCACGGAATTGGCTTAAATCTGGTTCAGCCACATATGCCCTAATTTTATCTTTATCCAGTAATTCTTCCTCACTATAGCCTTCTCTATCGGCAATCCTCTTAAGGTATGGTTTATCCTCATGAAGCATGATCAAGGTGTTGAATTCTCTGATGAAATAGTCACTGTGGGTTGTGATCATCACTTGAATCCCGAAATGGGTCAGGAGGGCAAAGAGACGTGCAAATTTTCGCTGATTTTCGGGATGAAGATATAATTCTGGTTCATCAATCATAAGTAAATCGCCCGGTTTTGCGATGTGACGCAAATAAAAGCTAACATCAAGCATGGAGCGTACCACGCCAGAACTTTCCCCCATGGTAAGTGTCGTTCCATTACTCATAGGTTTGAAGAAAATGGAATTATTCATCCCAGAGATATATTCACACCAACAATATCGGTGAATTTATCCAAAATCATTGCATGCTCCTGAGCAATGAAGCTATCTTTTTTGGTGATAGATGCAAATTTACGAGCAAGATCTACATTTGCCTTCACAGGCCAGGCGTAATCATTGTAGGACTTTGATAGTAACTCCACAGGATTAACGTCTTTTTGGGCACTTCCGATTTCTTCAAGCAGTCGATTTCGTGCGAAGCTAAGCTCCCAGTTAAAAATTGCAACACCAGTACGCTCCGCACTTGCAATAAAGGGAGTAGGGAAATGTCTTCCGAAGATCATCTCTATAATGACTTCTGAAATAATATCCTCAATGATGTTTGGAGGCAGGCTAATTTTTTCTGTATTCGTAGATAGAGAGATTACAAGATCTCTATTATCTTCGGATTTGCTCATGACAAGCAGTTCATTCTGCTGAGAACGTAATTTTCGTTCATAAGCAATAGATAGGATAGATTCCCAATCTGAGTCTAATTGTACCTGAAAGCTGGCTTCGTTAAAGTATTTGGAGTTAGATGCGAAGATCGTATGCAGTTCCTGAGAATATCTGTGACACCCTTGCGATAGAATTTCCTGAGCATCCATGATATAGCTTGTGATATCAATTCGTACTACGCCATCACGAATGAGACTCGAAATTTCGTGAGGGGACACCTCAATCTTCATGTACTTCTGCCAATTCGATAGAAAGCCAAACAGTGCATAACTAGCGTACGTCTTTCCCGTGTTGTTCTCACCACAAATAATGGTCAGATCACCGATCTCAAATTCTGCCTTTTTGAGGACACCCAAATTTTCTATAAGAATTTTGGGAATTATATCCATAAGTAACCAGATTATATAGCTACTGACTGATCCATTTCACGGCTCATAGGAGTCTCTAACGAGAACGCTCCTCCACGTGCAGATGCCCCAATCCCGAAGGCCAAGAGTATATTCGCAGATGCATTCAGATCTGCGTGATCCGTATGCCCACAGGACATACACTTAAATCTACTTTGAGTCGTCCGATTCTCCTTGCTGGTATAGCCACAAGCATTACACTTCTGAGAAGTATACTTAGGGCTCGTCCATAAATAACTTATACAAAACACTATAATTTAATTCATTTTATCTTTTCTGTTATTTTATTTTTTCTCATCAATGATT
>JAPOUL010000170.1 GCA_026708685.1 Bacteroidota bacterium | reverse complement strand
AAACGCCCACAAAAGGAAGAGTCAGATATGTAGAAAAACTGCTCTAAATAGCACTATAAGCGGGAATCCTTGAAAAAAGGAACAGCAAAGTTGCGGGAAAAATCCGCTACAATTTACAAACTTGTCAATGAAAAAAACTTATTAGGTATCAACATTGGAATGAAGAGATAACCAACGAGGGTAGAGTGGATATAGGCATCATGCAAGCTCTCTGGCATTTATTCTCCAAAAATGTGATGCACAAAGCGACGAATGAGATTGTTCGCTTCAGGTGTTTCGCGAAGAGTGTCAATCATCTCTTCAAGTTGGACTCCCAAAATGAGTTCGGTATATTCAGGATAGGTGCTGAGTCTCTGAATCAGTAAATCCCGCGTGAGTTCAGAGTGAAACTGTGTGCAATAGAATGGAGCATCCGACATGCGAAATGCATGATTCTCAACCAGAGGAGTACTTGCAAGCCGAATCGCATTCTCAGGGAGTTGAACAACCGTATCATGGTGTCCAACTTGTGCATAGAAGTGGGTTCCCAATTGGTTAAACACTGGGTCTTTGATGCCTTCAGGAGTCAGAAATAATTTGACCGTACCCAATTCCGCTAAACTGTGATCGGTAATCACCAATCCTCCGAGAGCGGCAGCCACCGCTTGAAATCCCCAACAAGAGGCAAACACGGGTTTACGGTTGGCATACAAATTCCGCATGGTATCTAGTGCTTGCTCCAGCCAATCGCCCCCTTCAGGAACCGAGTAATCTCCTGCACCACCAATTAAAATTAAATCTGCATCATCAAGAGCTTGTGCAGAGGGAGGGGCATGGATAAGATCAGCCGTGGTGATCTCATCAGGAGTCTTATCAATAGAATGTGCAAATGCACCGATCTCGTTGACCCGCATTGGATCATCGGGCTTCCGGATTTGAAGCAGAATGACATTCAGGTTGTTGGGTAAAGACATTTCAGTCAATAGATATACGAAAGACCATTATACAATCATGGGACTTCAAATACTCAATTGTTGGGTTCCAATCATGATGAATGATCATCAGTGACCGTGAT
The DNA here is from genome assembly GCA_026708685.1 of Bacteroidota bacterium. Lineage (GTDB taxonomy): Bacteria > Bacteroidota > Rhodothermia > Rhodothermales > Bin80 > Bin80. The sequence goes on along the minus strand of JAPOUL010000170.1, from coordinate 15,117 downwards.
CATGCGGGCTTCCATGATAACGCTCATGGAAGATGACATGTAACAATGATCCACCTACGAACGCCTGAAAAAAATCACTTCCAGTAAACCCGTTTGGAAGAGTGTCCGCTAATACAAATCCTACGAATGTAGCTGATAGAAGACCAGATACCCCTATGATTGCAATAAATGTGCCATAGCGTGGATGCAAAATCCACCAAATCATGAGCCCAACCGCAAGGCGGTGAACCGTGATAGGAATCATGGCCGTAGGGGTATCCGCATTGAGGCTTGCACCTTCAATCATAGCATGGAAACCTAATCCTATAAAACCAGCAATGATGGACAATGCCTCCGTGGTTGGAGCTATGCTATGGAAGGTATGCTCAATTCCGATAGGAACCAGAAGTCCAACCAACATCACCCCAAGAAGTATCGAGATGACTCCAACTTCCCAACCACGATGCTCAATGTGATGTCCCAGTACATGGGTCAATACCAGAAGGGGAACCATCACATACATGCATCGATCAAAAACTCGGGTGATCTTAGGGTGATCATGGAGCAGAGGATATAAGAGCACACCGATGACCGGTGCAATCATAGCATAGATGATGGGGGGCATCCGTTCAAAGAATATAGATGGAATCTACCGATGTTAAGGGTAGGATGAATGATGTTGTAATGTTAAATATGATTGACGATGAACAGAGAACTAAGATGGATTAAAACAATAAGATTGAAGGGTACACAGTATAGAGTAGCTCAAAAGACAAACTGATTTTAGGAAATTATCCAGAAATCAACAAGGTTCATGCACTTGAATGTTGATCATTTTCCAATAGGGATAGGATCAAAGAGGTTGGCGTAAGTACAGTAGATTGATCTTGAACAAATGATGACCGGCTGAGACAGTCTGAGTGGGTTATTATACCGTTTTGAATTGTTTGAGTTTAGATTAAGTCATCTTGAATGATCAAAGAGATTCGCGAATGGTTTACTGGTTGATACACGATGATTTTGGGTGCTTCTATCCATGAAAATGGTCACACATAATGAATAAGAGCCAGGATAGTTCATATTGCAACAGATCCATATTTGATCACGCAGTGAGATAGTTCTTTTGGTTCCTCAGTATAGATCAACACTATATGACGATAAAACAGTTAAGGATGAAAGTGGTGGAACAGCTGTATCAAATCGGGCTTGAAGACTCCCAGCAAATTGCCGCGTGGATCTTCAGTCATGTCCTGCAATGCAATTCTGCACATTTGATTGCACATGAAACATCAACAGTAAAACCTGATGAGATTGCTACGATTCTGAAGATGGCAGAACGGTGTGCAGACCATGAGCCCGTCCAATATGTTACAGGACATACTGAATTTTACGGCTTGTCCCTGCATGTTTCGCCTGATGTCTTGATTCCACGACCTGAAACCGAACAACTGGTTGAACTATCTCTTCAAGAGATCAAGACATTCGGAGCCGCTAAGGTTATTGATATTGGTACTGGAAGTGGATGCATTGCACTGGCAATCAAGCATGCGTCTCCCCAAATGAAGGTTACCGCATGCGATCTTAGCCAATCTGCTCTCGAAATCGTAAACACAAATGCTCAAAAACTGGGTCTATATCTCCACCTGATTCATACCGATGTGATGTCAGATAATTTTTTGAGTGATGTGGGGAAGGGCTACCACTTGGTGATCAGTAATCCTCCCTATATTCCAGATGTGGAGTATTCAAAGTTACCGCGAATGGTACGGGATTTTGAGCCTTCAAGTGCACTCAATTGTGGGAATGATCCACTGAAATACTATCGTGCCATCAGAGACCATCTAGATCGTGGGTTGGTACATGACGGGGGACTTCTTACGTTGGAGACTCATGTGGATTATGCAGAATCCGTGTGTTCCCTGTTTTCTGAAAGGAATCAATTTCAGGTTAACCTACGAGAAGATTATTCAGGAAAGCCTCGATTTGTTATCGTGAAGCCCCTCAACGAACACTCGTCATCAACGATTGATTGATCATGAAACTTGCTGTCATTCAGTGCAATGCTACTGAGGATTTAGATGTAAATCTTGAGCGTGGTTTACAGTCGCTGAAACGTGCGGCTGATTCAGGGGCAGAACTTGTGGTGTACCCTGAGTTAGCGTTTACCCCATTTTATCCACAACATCAAAGAAGTCGTTATCTAGAATGCAAGACTGGAGATTTACCACCGCTGTCATTGGCAGAGACGATTCCAGGTCCTACTACAGAGATTTTCAGTGATGCAGCCAAGGAGTATGGGGTCGTGGTCGTACTCAATTTATACGCTCGTGAAGGGACTCAAGCCTTTGATGCATCACCTGTCATAGATGCGGATGGAACGTTGTTAGGGGTGACCAAGATGATGCATATCACCCAATATGAAGGTTTCTACGAGCAGGATTATTATACTAAATCTGGTCATCAGGCACCCGTCTATTCCACCGCGGTCGGCCGGGTAGGTATTGCCATTTGCTATGATCGACATTATGGAGAATATCTGCGTGCATTAGCATTGCAGAAGGCTGATCTGGTTGTTGTCCCTCAGGCTGGTGCACTCCATGAATGGCCCGAAGGCTTGTTTGAGGCAGAATTGAGAGTGGGTGCTTTCCAAAATGGTTACTACATGGCATTAGCGAATCGAGTGGGTCAAGAAGACGTATTAACGTTTGGGGGAGGCTCCTTTGTGGTTGATCCGATGGGGAGTGTGATAGCAAGAGCTCCCGAATCGGAGCCATTCATTCTACTTCAGGATCTGGATTTTGAACGGTGTGTTGAGTCTCATGCACGAAAATTATTTCTGAGAGATCGCCGCCCAGAGGCGTATGAAGGGGGAGCGGTTCGCATTTAGAGTTGAGCGAACTCTTCGTAGGATATGTCTTGCCATGCTCCCGTCGCCACATATCGCAAGGCAATGCTAAAATCCTCTTTTCCCCAATAACCAGGGCATTTTGCAATATAGGTACCATCGCTGGTCAGAAATACGGATGTAGGTGTTCCTTCGGCTCCAAGGCCATATCCGAGCTCCTGTGATGTCATTGTATATCCTTGAAATGTATGATATGTAGTTGAATCATCAATATTGAGTCGTCCATACGCAAAATGATCCTGAACATATTCCACCAGATCTCTATCGGTGTACACCTCCTGTTGCATTTTGCGGCACCACCCACACCAAGGTGCATAAATATCAATCAAGATCGGCTGTCTGGTCTGTGAAGCCGTTGAAATGGCTTCGTCAAACGTCGGCCAGCTCATTGGAGTCCGCAATAGATCTGACTCGCCGTTGTCAATAGTGGAGCGGGCGGTTTCATCTGAAGAGTTACAACCAATCATCAGCACCACCAGAAATAAGGTTCGGATCATATTCATGATTCAAGAAGAGGTAGATAAGGATTAAGGAAATGTTCGGATTCTATTCTAAAGTTAAAGAAATCTACGACATTGCACGTGTTCTGAGCCCACAGCTTATACTTATTAGAATCTTGAAGAGCGTCTTGAATGGCCATCCCTAGAGCATGGGCATCTCCACTTGGAACCACGCAACCTACGTTAAAACGCTTAATGATGCGGGTGATTTCAGGCAAGTCACTAGAAATCACGGGAATGCCAGCTGTCAAGTATTCAAATAATTTATTGGGAAGAGCATATCGATGATTGAGACAGCTGTCTTCCAGAAATGTGAGACCAAGATCTGCAGTTGAAGTGACTCCAAGGAGTTGATCAGGTGGAACAGGATCAAGGAAGCGTACTTTGGACTCCAAATTCAAGTCATTTACCAGATGCTTGGTTTCCATCCTGAGTGGGCCTTGACCCATAAATACTAGAACGCCATTATTGATGTGACGCATGGACTCAACCATCATGGAGCAGCCACGGTGGGCCTGTAAGTTTCCTTGATGGAGGATGATGTTTAGATGGTCTGGTACATCAAGGCGTTGTCTTAATGATGGAGTAGAATGACTGATGCAAGGATCAGGCACATTATGCATTAAGTGAACGGTATCCAGTTGATAGTGTTTTTTCAGGTGATCCGCAATACTTTGACTGACCGAGAAGACGCAGTCAGCATCTACAATAAATCGCCTCATCACGACTTTCCATGCCGCTCCTACCCATGGTCGTTTGATGGTGGCTGGAAGATGGGTATACAGTTCACGTGCATCAAACACAACCTTTGAACGCTGGCGATCTGCAGACCGACAAATAGCGGGTAAGGTATATAAATCACTGGCGTGAAAGATTTTCGATTTGACACCTTTCAGAGCGTTCATCAATTGTTTGTGAACCTTCCAAAAGAATTGAGGTCCAGAACCTGAAGGTCTGGGAAGATACTTGAATGTGACATTGTTAATGGTATATGGATGCTGATTTGTATCATTGATAAGACCGATGGCTAGAACCTTGAAGTCTGAATCTGCAAGTAACTGCAACTGGCGCAATGCACGAGAATTCGCCTGAGGATCTCCCGTGAGTGCGAAGACAACATCCATGATTTCGGCAGAGGTATTTACGCTCATTGTTTTGAGCATCAATGGCTTCTTGTCGATAGGGATAGGCGATTGCGATAGATCCAGATTGAACCTGAGTTCTGATGAGTAAACATAGTGATTGCAGTTGAGACGTACTCAATCAGAAAGATGAAGATTACTTTATTAGCCTGAATCATTGTGATGTTTCAACCATGCAAGAATACCTCCGTGCAAACTTTTCACTCTCTCAAACCCAGCCTTCCTTAGCATCTGGGTTGCTTGAATAGATCGAACACCGGTCTGACAGTGAACAATGATCAGATCGTCCGTGCACGCTTTGATTTCGGTAATTCGCTCAGATAATTCCTCCACAGGTATATTCTGACAGGCCTCCATGTTTAACGCCGCTGCTTCGTGAGTTTGGCGAACATCAAGAAGATAGTAGGAAGCGTTCTTACTTTGGAGGTTGCTGAACTCTTCTACACTCATAGATTCTACGGATTCACATAGATCAATAGATTCGTCCAGGGTAGTGATTGAGGGAGATTCTCCGCATAGTTCACAGTCAACTCTCTTGGCTACAGAAACCGTCTCCCATGTTGAAGAAAGAGTATCTATCAATAGCATTTGACCAATCAGGGTAGTGCCACAGTTGAGGATGAGTTTGAGAACTTCCGTAGCTTGGAGAGTACCTATGATTCCAGGCAATACTCCCAACACGCCGCTTTCTGCACAACTTGGAATCAGTCCCTGATCAGGTGGGATGGGATGGAGGCACCGATAACAGGGCCCGTCTGAGAGTCCAAAAATACTTAATTGCCCTTCAAACTGGTAGACACTTCCATATACATTTGGCGTATTGAGAAATACACAGGCATCATTGACAAGGTAACGAGTAGCAAAATTATCCGAGCAGTCAACAACGATATCGTAGTTCTGAAGAATACTGAGTGCATTCTCCGAATTTAATCGTACATCATGGGGAGTAATATGAATATGAGGATTATGCTCTTTGAGGGTCTTGAGGGCGGATTCAATCTTTGATTGTCCTATGAAAGCATCTGTATGCAGGATTTGACGATGCAGATTACTGGGTCCAACGACATCAAAATCGATTAATCCAAGATGTCCGACTCCTGCTGCAGCCAGATAGAGAGCCACTGGAGATCCAAGCCCTCCCACTCCAACAATCGCAATGGAAGAAGCCTTGATCTTACACTGACCAGAATGACCCATGTCGGGTAAACATATCTGACGTGCATACCGCAAATGTTCATCTTGGGTCAGCATAGTGGTCATTCAGATTAAAATACATGCAATCCATCCATGATTGCATGTCGGGTGATAAAAGTAAGGTGATTGATGCATCACATCATCAAAAAGGAACACAATGTACGGGATGGAGTTAGTTGATGAAATTCTTTCTTGATGATGAAACAAGTGATTGTACTGATTTTACTCAGTTCCACTGTTGCGACGTTCAACGTCCTTCATGCTCAATCGGACCAAGTTAAAGTACGCAAAGTGATAGATCTTCTATTTGATGGGATGCGGGCTGGTGACAGTACATTGGTAAGGAGTGTATTCCACAACGATGCTGTCATGGTGCGAATAGGTGATCAAGGATTAAGGAAAGGTAATATTGATCAATTTGTTAGAGCAGTGGGTGCCGATCGTGATGTGGTTTGGGATGAGCAAATCTGGGATGTACGTATATCCATTGATGGCAGGCTGGCATCGACATGGATGGAGTTTGCGTTTTTTCTGGGTGATGATCTAAGTCATTGTGGAGTCAATTCCATGCAGCTCTATTTGACAGATGAGGGTTGGAAAATCTTCCATATCGCTGATACACAACGCCAGCCAACATGCAAGCCACCCACTCTAGACTCCTAGTCATAGGCATCCTTTGAAACACAGGTGTCCACGGGGACAGGATAGTTTCCAGTAAAGCAGGCATCACAATAGCCATAAGGGCTGTCATGAGCAGATGAAACCGCTTTTTTCAAACTTTGAATGCTCAGGTAAGCAAGCGAGTCAACCCCAAGCCATTTTCCAATCTCGTTCACATCATTAAACTGACTTGAAAGGAGTTCATCCTTACTGGGAAAATCCATCCCATAGAAGCAGGGACTAATGACGGTGGGGGAGGCTACTCGAAAATGAACTTCCTTCGCACCAGCATCACGAATCATTTTGACCAGCAGTTTTGCCGTCGTACCGCGAACGATGGAATCATCCACAACCACAACGATGCGATCTTTCAGGAGTCCGTCAACCGTATTGAATTTACAACGCACGCGCATTTCCCGACTGTCCTGGCCAGGGGCGATGAAGGTTCGTCCAACATAATGATTGCGGATCAGTCCAATATCATATTTACAACGATACCCAAGTTTCTGACACTCACTGACAAATCCTAGTGTTGCTGTGTTGGAAGAGTCAGGGACAGAAATCACTAGGGGAGCTTTTTCTTCGGTGGCCACTCGGGGGACGGGTGCATCATGGGCTAGCTGTTTTCCAAACTTTCGGCGGATTTTATCGACCATTTCTCCGTAAATCAAGGAATCTGGCCGCGAAAAGTAGATGTATTCAAACACGCACTGGCTGACAGGGTTTTTACGATGAAGTCGTCTACTGTGGAGAGTGCCAGACTCTGTCGATTCTTGATTGATGATGATGACTTCACCGGGTTCAACATCACGAATGTATTCGGCTCCAATCAGATCAAAGGCACAGGTTTCACTGGCGATACAGTAGGACTGGGTTCCATTATCATTGGGCTGCTGAATTTTTCCTATCGAGAGAGGGCGGAACCCGTTGGGATCCCGTACGGCAATCAGGCTGTCATCGGTGAGCAAGGCAAGTGCATACCCACCTTTTACTTGGGAAAGAGCATCCAGAATTTGATCAAGCTGGTTTGTCTCACGGCTTTGTGAGATCAAATGAAGAATGAGTTCGGTATCAGAGGTGGACTGGAACAGGATACCCTGTTCACTAAACATGCGTCGGAGGGTAGAAGCATTGGAGAGGTTGCCATTGTGGGCAATGGTCAAGTTTCCATCCCGATAACGAACATGAAAAGGTTGAATGTTGGCACGATTTACTGAAGATCCACTGGTGGAGTAACGGGTATGCCCAATGGCTGCTGATCCCTTGAGTGTACGCTGAAACAGGCTAGGATCATCAAATACATCAAGAACCAGCCCAAAATCACGAACGGCAGTCATGATTTTACGCTGACGCTCTGAGTCATAGGAGGAGGAAACGATTCCGCAAGATTCTTGCCCCCGATGTTGGAGGGCATGGAGCCCAAAATAGGTAAGGCGAGCGGCATCAGGCATATTGAAGATGCCAAAAATTCCGCAGTGGTCTTTAATGCTCTTCATCAAGCAGTCACGAAAATCAATCGTGATAAATCATTGCTTATTTAATCCTAAACACTCGTTATGGTTTCAGATGAGATGACTCCATTCCACTGGCTTCATCTGAACCCTCAAGAAGACGGACATCCACCAAGCGTATCCGATTGTTTTCAACTTCCACAACAGACAGTTCCAGTTGATGATGGATAGTCGTGAACCCTGGTTCTGGAATGTCACCTGCGAGTTGAAAGATCAAGCCTCCAAGAGTGTCAAATTCGTAATCATCCGTTGGCAGACTCAGATTCAACGAGTCATTGAGGTCCACTAAGCTGATGCGAGGATCAATTCGGTAGGTTTGATCACCCAGTTCCGAAATGAGTGCATCTCTGGCTTCATCATGCTCATCTTCAATCTCTCCTACGACCTCCTCTAAAACATCTTCCAGAGTGACAAGACCTGCCGTTCCACCATATTCATCTACGACGATCGCAACATGCGTTCGCAGTGTCTGAAAATCTTTTAGCAAATCATCAATTTTTCGAACCAGAGGCACAAAAATAGGGGGTCGCATGATCCGATTCCAGTCCACATCGGATGTGGGCTGATCTAAATAAGACAGTAGATCCTTTGCATAGGCAATCCCTTGAATATTGTCAAGATGGTCTTTATAGAGAGGAAGTCTAGAATGACCGCAGGAACGAATGATTTCGAGAGCTTCAGCCAGGGAGGCAGTGATGGGAATGGAACAGATATCAAGGCGATTGACCATAATGCTGCGAACGGGGGTGTCTCCAAAATCCATCAGGGATTGAATCCATCGGTGTTCATCTTCTTCAATGGATCCATGATCCTTTCCAATTTCAGCCATCGTTTTAAGGTCTTCTGAGGAGAGCAGCTCAGAGGAATCACGGTTTTCCAAGTTCTGGTATATCCTCTGGATGCCATCGGTGAATCGCGTGAGTAGAAAGGTAATGGGAAAGAGGGGGCGAGAGACCAGCGAGAGCACGCCAGCGATACGACGACTATATGCAATGGCGTATCGTGACGCAATCAGTTTTGGAGTAATTTCAGAAATGATCAACAGGGTGAGTGTAAGGGCCACGACCTCAATTGCAAATACAATTTCATAGGGGAGATCGCTTGCCTCAGCAATTTTTTTGGTTACAAGAGCAGCAAGTATGGCTACGGAGACATTGATTAGCGTATTGAGAAACAGAATCGTGACCAATGACTGACGAGATTTATCCAGAAGGGCCAAAACAAGTCGGCTTTGCCGATCATCTTGTTCCTTAAGAGCTTCTCTGTCGGTTTCACTCAAAGAAAACAGAGCAACCTCGGATCCTGAGACGACTGCACTGGCAAGTAGCAAGACGACAAACAGAATGATTTCTGTTGCGGATATAGGTAATTGCTGAAGCTGAATGATCAGTCCCAGCATGGTTATGAGGGGTTCTTCTGGAGGGTCCAAACTATCTAATGCAATGGTTTAAACGGCAAAAATTCAGAAAGATCAAAAATAATTGCCTGTGGCAATAATGAAGATCAGCACCGTGAGTACGGCGAGAGGGCAGATAATTTTGACCAGTAAGCCAACAATCTGACGGCCAGGCATGGGGAAGATCTGACTGTGTCCATCCTCAAGAGCGGACAAGAATTTGGGAATTCCCCAGAACCATGCGACTCCTACACAAATCAGGAAAGCACCAATACTGAGAGAATAATTTCCCCAGATATTATTGTTGAGCGATAAAAAATCAAGCCCAAACGGCAGTATGGAATCGTCTCCACCGCTGAGTTGAGGGGATGCACCAAATGCGAGTGCGGATGGAATGGCAAGAAGAAAACATGCCCCAGCAATGGTAATAGAGGCCGTGTGACGGCTCCATCCTTTTTCATCAACGAAATACGAAACAACCACTTCCAAGAGGCTGACGGTGGAAGTGAGTGCGGCAATCCCAAGAAGTGAGAAAAATGCCATGGCAACAACACTCCCAAAAGGCATTTGATTGAAAATGGTAGGGAGCACTACAAATACCAAGCCAGGCCCAGCCTGTGGGTCAGCACTGGCAAAGAAGAGAGTAGGAAAGATGATAAGCCCTGCCAAGAGTGCAATCCCGGTATCGGCAGTAGCTATAAATATACCGGATTTCCACAGATTTTCTTTTTTGGATGCATAGGATCCATAGGTAATCATGGCTCCCATGCCTAAACTTAAACTAAACAGTGCCTGTCCAAGTGCACCCATTACCACATTCAAGCTAAGTTTTGACCAATCAGGGGTAAATAGATAGATGAGACCTTCCATTCCATTGGGGAGGGTTAAGGCTCGTACTGCAAGTGCAAGTAAAAGAACAAAAAGGGCAGGCATTAACAGGGTCGTTGCACGCTCAATCCCTTTGGCAACACCTCCGCGAACGACAAAGAAGGTAATCAGAAGAAAGATACCACTGAGAATAACGGGCCATGTAGGGTCTGCAACAAAGGATGAAAATATTTGACCGCTTGATTCACCGTCAACCGCTTGACTAAGCGTCCCAGACACAGATTTGCCGAGATATCCTAAAGTCCATCCAGCGATCACGGAGTAGAATGCAAGGATACCACCTCCTGTCAGAACCCCTAATCCACCCACATAGGGCCAGAATTTGCCGGGGATCATTGCCTTGAAGGCTCCGACTGGATTACGCTGGGATGCCCGACCAAGACTCAGTTCAGCTAGTAACACTGGTAGCCCGATCACCAGAACAAAAAACAGATAGATGATCACAAACAAGCCGCCACCGCCTTCTGCAACCGAATACGGAAATCGCCAGATATTCCCTAAACCGATCGCACTGCCAGCAGCAGCCAAGATAAAGCCGATACGTCCAGTCCACTGTCCGCGGTCTATGTTTTCGTTAAGTTGAGAAGATGCCATGTTGATCATGTAAGCGTAATCACTGAAGAGAATTCAAGATCACCAAAGTTAACACTAATGGATGGAAAGATGAAGTCAGATGACCAGTCAACCTTCAATGGAGGAGAGATCAAAAGAACTGTGGATGAATCACAACAGATTCATCAAATAAGACCCGTAGCAGAAGAATTTGATCCGAAGACATAAACCAAGACACACTCAAAGGACATTACATCAAATCAACTGACGCAACACATGGAGTATTCAACTATGCATGACCCCATAAATAGCTAAAGAAATTCTTAGACAGTTAGATGATGGTACTCTCTTTCATACAGCTCATTCAAGCAAGCATCATTGTAAGACATTTTCATAGGGTAGGTGCTAGGTGATCAGAATGGAAGATCATCCTCATTACCATCCGCGGGCGTGGAATTCTCAGGTGCAGATGGGGTGGCGGCAGGAGCAGGAGGAGGCTGAGTTGGCTGTGGTTGTACAGGAGCCTGCTGGTCTTGAAGTGGTTGACCCGGCTGTTGCTGGATTGGTTGTTGTTGTGCAGGCATGGGTTGGTGCGGTTGATAAGCACTTGGTGCTCCCTGATAGGGCTGCTGGGCATAAGGAGCAGTTTGATGGGGTGATGCTGGGTAAGGCTGAGGTTGGAGAGGCGGTGAATAAGCATTCTGTGGATACGTCTCATCCACCAGTACAATCGCGGTCTGGGCATCCACTTCAACGACCCATTTTCGCTGACCCGTACTATCCTCATAAGATCTATTTTTGATCCGTCCTTCAATGAGAATGCGAGATTGTGGTCGGAGTTGATCCTTGAGCCTCTCTGCACGCTGTCCCCAAACAACAACGGTATGGGAAGCACGGCTTTCAACAGGCTGACCTTCCCTATTCGCATAGGTTTCGGTGGTTAACACACGAAGATTCAAAACCGCCTTGTTATATTGAGTATACTTCAGAGTCGGTTCGCCTTCTACGGTACCAATGAGAAGGACTTTGTTCACGCTGATATTTTGCATTAGAGAATGATAGTTATGAATTAAAGACGTTGAACGCGTCTAAGAAGAAATTGTCTCACCTTAGATGATCCATAAAATGATTCATGCTTTCGCGGTTGCAACGACAGTCAATGGGTATTAACAGAAAAGTACAAAACAAAAACGATGTAACGACGATGCAAAGCAAGGTGATTCCAATCAATGAGATTGTAGTTAATACTCAATTTATCCTTATATTTAATGCAATAGACATTGTTTCTCATTTCCGACGCGGTTATCTGGAACATCAAGGTTGGTGAAGAGTTACAACTGTCCGGATGGTGACTTCTCCATTACAACACCAAGTTTTTAAGCTGTGTGGGATCAGTAGTTAGATGTGAATGATCGTGCTACGGTGTTACTTCGTAAACCGTCACCCAAGGTTAACTTTAATCAGAATTATTAATGTTTGATTCTTTTGCTGTTATGAGGCGAATTTGTTTTGCACTGTGTTTGGTGTTTGTGTGTTCTGTGTTCTCGTTTCAACCGATTGCTTTTTCACAAACAGCACCCAGAACTCCTGCGACCATTCACGCTCTTCTCAAGGCATTATATGATGCCACAGGCGGTGCTTCTTGGATTAGTTCTGATAACTGGGATGTTGACAACGTTCCTTCTAATATTGCCGATTTTGATGATTGGTATGGTGTTACAATGGATGGTAATGAGCTGGTTGCATTAGACCTTAGTAGGAATAATCTCGTAGCGACATCGTTTCCCACGAGTAGTATTTCTGGTCTACTTGACTTAGAAGAGTTAGATCTATCTGCCAATACTCTTACTGGCTCATTTCCTTCTGCTGCATTTACAGGTCTTCGAAATCTGAAAGTATTAGACATTGAGCTTAACTGTAACGAAGATCGTACCTCCTGCTTGACTAGTAGTACTATATTGAATGATTTACTGAGTCTAAGTAATTTGGTGGATGTTGATATTCGCAACAATAGCTTCTCAGGCACCATTCCAACATCTATCAGTTCTCTCCAGAATTTGGAAGAATATAAAATATCAGGCAACAATTTTACGGGAAGTATTCCAAGTCAAATAACGAATCTTCCTGAATTACGGGCTCTATTTTTGTTTAACAATCAATTTACTGGACTCCTACCGCGGGAGTTATTGAGTACTGATATTAGATTCTTCTCATTTGAACCATCAGACAAAACTGCTTCCAACGCTCTATGTGCCCCAGATGATCAACGCTTTCGTGATTGGATGACAGACCGAAATATATTACCAAGAGCACCTTCCGCTTTTTACTGTGATAAATTAATGCTTGCATATACAAATGCTACTGATGCGGATCGCTTTTATTTCAGAAATGAGCCGGCACCTGCTTTTGTTTTTCCAAGTCCAACTAGTGGAACCGCACCCTATACTTTTCAAATTGTTGATCCTGTGACACATGCCCCCAAAGCACCACCTCAGGGGCTGAGATTCACACCGAATGCCCGCGATAACAATATTGTAGGCACTCCAACTCAAGTTACAGCTCCAACGTCGTATACCTACCTAGTAACCGATTCAGATGGAGTCCCTGGAACTCTAGAATTCATCATTGAGGTCAACAATCCTTTATCTTTTGGTACGCAGACCATAGCGAATCAATCCTTTCAGAGGGATGTATTCGTTGATTTCAACCTCCCTGAGGCAAGTGGTGGATCTGTTTCAGAAGATTATACATATACATTGTCTCCTACGACTCTACCAATGGGGTTAATGTTCGGTGAGCGTGTGATTGTTGGGACACCGACTCAACTATTTACCTTGCAAGAATTTACATATACTGTGACGGACAGGCGAAATACTACTGCCGAACTCACTTTCAATATTGAAGTAACGAATGCCAATCCGTCACTGGCATTTACTGGTACGATCTCAGATCAGACATTCACACAGGGGCAACAAATCAATGACTTGGTTTTGCCCAATGCAAGAGGTGGACAAGGGCCCTACAGGTTTATATTATCTTCTTTGCCGAGTGGACTCAGTTTCAACTCTACGTCTCGTACGATAAGCGGAACACCTAGGACGGCTACATCTGGGATGTCAATGACCTACTTGGTCACAGATAGAGCTAATCCTCCAGCCGAAGCAAGGCTCACTTTCACCATTACCGTTGAAACCGCTGGTAATCAAGCCTTATCATTACCCAGTGTATCTAATCAAACATTCACTCAAGGTTCACAAGTCAATCTTGTTCTACCTGCTGCAACGGGAGGCACTTCTCCCTATACGTATACGTTAACGCCTACTAGTTTGCCAACGGGACTTCAATTCGCCGCATCCTCGCGAACGATCAGCGGAACTCCCACGGTTGTTTCGGCAAGCCAAAACTTTACATATGGAGTCACCGATAGTGATGTAACTCAGCGCTCTCAACAATTCTCAATTGAGGTGTCAGCTCCTCCTCCTCCACCCCCTCCCCCCACTCCGCAAAATTTATCGTTGAGCGGAACAGTATCAGATCAATCTTTTACTCTGGGGCAAACCGTAGATATTGAGCTCCCCATAGCGACTGGAGGAAGTACACCGTATACCTATACTCTGGTGCCTTCACTGCCGAATGGTCTCACCTTTGATGATGATTCTCGAACGATCAGCGGAATACCTCAAGCGATTGCCCCTTCAACTACATTTACCTATACTGTCCAAGATTCGGATGGGGATACGGACTCTGAGACGTTTACGATTCAGGTCAATGCTCCCGGTGCATTATCTATTTCCAGCTCTGTGGATGATCAATCTTTTACGGTCAATCAACCGATTACTGACCTCGTATTACCCATTGCGACGGGCGGTCTTCCTCCGTATGCCTATACACTTGCTCCCGCATTGCCAAACGGTCTTTCCTTCAACAGTGATTCTCGAACGATCAGTGGTACACCCAATTCAGTTACAACACCCATTATATTCACCTACTCTGTTGAAGATGCAAATGGGAGTTCAGACTCTGAGACATTCAATATTGAGGTGAATGAAGTCGCCGCCCCTTTGATTCTTGATGGTTCTGTTGGTGCTCAGTCTTTTACTCAAGGAGTATCCATTACAGATCTCGTTCTGCCTCCCGCATCAGGAGGGACATCTCCTTATTCCTATACTCTGACTCCTGATTTGCCAAACGGGCTGAGTTTCAATTCCTCCACGCGAACGATTAGTGGAACTCCAATGGATGCCTTTGATCAGACTTTGTTTACTTATTCCGTAGTGGATGCAGATCAAACTACAGCATCCATTCAATTCAATTTAGAAGTCACAGCGCTCATTCAATTGACTTTGATCAGTACAGTGGATGATCAGTTGCTACCCAAGGATCTCCCAGT
>JAPOUL010000013.1 GCA_026708685.1 Bacteroidota bacterium | reverse complement strand
CTAACATGGCTTGAGTTTGGATATAGTCATGTGTATGATCGTTAGAGATTGGAAAAAAAGATGAATTATGTAATTTGAATGCACTTGAGCATGACATTCGATCAGATCCATTCATACCTACGTTACCATACATGCTCCTAAGTCCTGCGATTCAAGATTACCTGAAAGTCATTTTTACCATTCAGGAAGAACATTCGCTGGTGACAACCAACGATATCGCTCGTGCATTGAAAGTTTCTGAAACTTTCGTCACAGGGTTGATTAAACGCTTGGATCAAATGCAACTGGTCGTTCATGAGTCCTAGAAAGGAGTGAAACTCACCACATCAGGAGAAAAAATTGCACTCGAAATTATTCGACATCACCGACTTCTGGAGACCTACCTACGCGAAATCATGGGATATCCTTGGGAAACCCTCCACGAAGAAGCCGAACATCTGGAGCATCATATTTCCGAAGAGATTGAAGAGCGTCTTGTGGGTACGTATTCTGCCATACATTATTCTTATTTTACAAATTACGGTACTCCTCAATTTCGATATTTGGAGGGTTTGAGCTTAAGGGCATCTGTTCATTTAACGATCAACGATGATTATTCTACCACTGGAGAGGTACGACTCCCCGTGTCATTAGACCCCGATAATCCATCAGATGAAGTTGAAGTCTTATCACTTGATGGAGGATATACAATCCTTGGAAATGATACGTTTTATGGACCCTATATGCTGAACTTGTATCACAGTACAGATACAGCATTACGTGATGTTTGGTTTGAGTTAAGTCCTTCAATTTCTTTAAATCCTCAAATTACTCCAAATCCTGATCATTTCTCATTAAGTGCAAGAACCGATTGGGATCCACAGTTGTCAGAGCTTCGTTTTAATGGAGTAGCTCTGCAATTAGAAAGAACTTACAATTAGAGAATACAGCCGATCATAGAAGAATCGATGGTTATTTAATGGAAGGTTTTGTCTTCTGTCCACATTCATTCACCCCATACTTGATTCAAACCCACCTACCGCATCAATGTCTAAGTATTGATTCTTATGAGCAATCAATAACCCAATATGAGAATTTGAGACTTATACCAATGGTCTCTCAGTGATCTATTTTGAAGCATTACCATTCAATAAGCGGACAAGAATTATGCAATCACCTAATCAGAGGCCTCTAATAGGGTAGCACCATTTTACGGTAGGCACTTTTTCTTAATTGTTTCGTTAGATCAGATGCATCAGTAATTCGGGATCATTTACAGGAATGTATGTAGGTTATAATGTATGGAAGTTTTCCAGCTGATTGTCGGTCCATCTACATACATTAGTATCTGAAATATGATTCAGATTACGTGTGATCACTTCAACATCTGACCATTAACTGGAAAAATTTGAACTATCACGTCCTGATGATCGTGAAGATTACGGGAAATTCCGTAGATATGCGAGAAAAATACGATAATTCTATTTTCTTGCTTAAATTATATAGTTATTGAAACCCCAACCGCCATGCGTCATTTTTTGATTCCTTTACTGTTTTGTGTGACGACCGCCTTGATGGTAGCTCCCACCATGAGAGCACAAAACTCTCAAGGCGATCAGGAGACTCGGATCCATTACAGTCTCTATTACGAGAATTTCAAAAATGAGAACTACCGTGACGCATTACCAGATCTTGTCTGGATACTCTACAATGCACCAGGGTTTAATCGTAATAATGATATCAATTTCCGACGGTCCATTGAACTTTATCAGGCGCTTGCAGATGCAGAGGATGATGCTTCCTCCAAGAGAATATGGCTTGACTCGGCCCTTGTTCAATATAATCGAGTCATTCCAGTTCTTTCAGAACTTGAAGCAGATTTTGACTCTTTTATTTGGGTACGCAATAAAGGTCGTTTTATTCAGACGAACATCAACGATTTAGGAGACCTGCGCTCACAAATGATTGAATCCTATCAAGAGGCTTACCAATTGGATTCACAGCGGATTGATCCCTACTATCTTGATATGATCATATCGGACACCTATCAATCGGGAGATATTGGAGCTGCCTTGGATTTTATGCGTGAACTGAAAGATTTACGCGGAGAGGAGGAAGGAATTGATGCCCTGATCCGAAAATACTTCGTCATCATTCCTCCAGACGAACAAATTGCTTTTCTGGAAGAGCAGTATGAAGAAGATCCCGATAATGTGGAAGTGGTGACGCAGTTGTTTGAGCTCTATCAGCAAGAAGCGTATCGTGATAAAATGCTAGCTCTTGCCGATCAGGTCCTAGCACTTGATCCAACTCCTTCCACACTACGAATTTTAACCCGTATGTACGTTGAAGATGGAGATAACGAACTAGCGATTGAAACATTTCAACAATTGGAGGCCATGCCCGATGTTGAAATTCGTTCACAGGATTATTACAACCTTGGACTTGCCTATCAGGATATGGAGAATTTCCGTGAGGCAAGAGACTCGTTTCGTGCTGCCTTAGATGTTGATCCCGACTTTACGCTCGCCAAAATGGCTATTCCTAATCTGTATTCATTTGCTGTTTCTTCCTGTGGAGTGGCCGATCGTGAGCAAGCTGCCGTCTTCTGGCTCATTGCGGATCAATATGCTCAGATTGGTGATCAGGATGGGATTAATCGAATGTCTACAGCCTATCCAACGGCGGAAGACATCTTTTACGTCACTCGGTGGACCACTGGTGAAACAACACAGGTGAGTTATACATGTCGCGGTATGACCATCAGCGGGACTACGACTGTTCGTCAACGCCGATAATGAACTTGCAAATGGTGTCTGTCTGTGCACTCATTCTAGTCATGAACCGTTCGCTGATGGATAGTCCCCTTGTTATTGCCGGTGCTCAAAAATGCGTCTGTTGGTTACACAGGATGCAATCTTATTCAAACAATCATAAAACGTTTTCGTATGTCACATATTGAGACCATCAAGGGCAGAGAAATCCTTGATAGTCGTGGGAATCCGACATTGGAAGTGGACATCATAACAAGTGCAGGTGGATTTGGCCGTGCGGCTGTACCCAGTGGTGCATCTACTGGCGAATATGAAGCTGCAGAACTTCGTGATGAAGAGGCATCCCGTTATCTGGGCAAAGGTGTTCTTCAAGCTGTAGCGAATATCAATGGGGAGATTTCACAGGCGTTAAAAGGATATTCAGTATCTGATCAAGTTGGATTGGATGAAACCCTGATAGAATTAGATGGGACATCTAATAAAAAAAGATTGGGTGCCAATGCGATTCTTGGCGTATCTCTTGCAGCTGCCAAAGCAGCTGCATCCGATGTTGGACTTCCACTGTATCGCTATATTGGCGGCTCTAATGCACATGTGCTTCCCGTTCCAATGATGAACATCATCAACGGAGGTCGTCATGCCGATAACCGAGTCGATATGCAAGAGTTTATGATTATGCCAGCAGGCGCGGACTCTTTTGCAGATGCTCTACGGGTAGGGACAGAGATTTTTCATCATCTAAAGAAAGTTCTGTCATCCAAAGGGTATGCGACATCTGTTGGCGACGAAGGAGGCTTCGCACCCGACTTAAAATCCAATGAAGAGGCCATTGAAGTCATTTTGGAGGCGATTGAAATTGCTGAATATTCGGCTGGTGAAGATGTGTTCATTGCACTTGACCCTGCCGTCAGTGAGATGTATGAAGATGGAGCCTATGTCTTTTGGAAGAGTGATCCTGGAGTGAGACGGTCCAGTGAGGATATGGTACGCATGTGGGAATCCTGGGTACTCCAGTATCCCATTATCTCCATTGAGGATGGACTTGATGAAAATGACTGGCAAGGATGGACGATGCTCACCAGTACCATAGGTGAGCATGTACAACTGGTCGGCGATGACCTCTTTGTCACCAATACGTCCCGCTTGGAACATGGAATCCAGCGTAAGGCTGCAAATTCCATTTTGATCAAGCTCAACCAGATAGGCACCCTTACCGAAACCCTCAATGCCATTGAAATGGCCCACAAAGCAGGGTTTACTGCTGTGATCAGTCACCGATCAGGTGAGACGGAAGATACGACGATTGCAGATCTTGCTGTTGCGACCAACAGCGGCCAAATCAAATCGGGATCTGCCAGCCGAAGTGACCGACTTGCGAAGTATAATCAATTGCTTCGGATTGAAGATGCACTCGGAAAATCTTCAAGATTCGCTGGTATGGATGCTTTCAGTTTAGACAAACTATCCCTTGAATGAATATGGACTCTACACCGAAACGTTCTTCCCGTCTGCTCTTCATTGGTGGCTTTATTGCCGCCTGGCTGTTGCTCCAGTTTATCTGGTTTGACAGCTATAGCTGGGTCAGGTATCAACAGTGGCAGCAAGAATATCAGCAACTGATTGATGAAAATCAACAACTGATGTCCGAGATCGCTCAGATAGAAGATTTCCTTGAAACACCCCCCAGTGATGATCTCATTGAGAAAATCGCACGTGAACAGTACGGAATGCGCCGAGATGGCGATGCCGTAATTAGAATACAGTATTAGCAATTACCAATCAATCTCCATGCAAGCAATCGGTATTGACCTCGGTGGTACATATATCAAAGCCGCTCTGGTACATAAAGCATTCGGACTTGTCAAAACCAATTCGGTAGAGACAGGTGCACAAAAAGGTAAAGAGCATGTCCTCTCTCAAATTGAGTTGGCTGTGAAGCCTCTGATGCGTCGTAGAGATCGGATCAGCGGAGTAGGAATAGGAGCCCCCGGATCCATTGACCTGGACCGAAGAATGCTCATTAAACCTGCCAATATGCCAGGATGGGATGTCGTGGATATGCGCCAAACACTCAAGAAACGTCTAGGTAAGCGACTCAATGTCTACGTTGAGAATGATGCCAACGCGGCGGCATTGGGATCCGCTCGGTATGGTGCTGCCCGTAATTATGATCACTTCATTATGGTGACCCTTGGTACGGGAGTAGGTGGAGCCATTGTGTTTAACAAACGAATCTTTCGCGGATCAACTGGAGCTGCAGGTGAGATTGGGCATGTGACCATTAATTATGCTGGGCCACCCGATTTGACGGGTGTCAATGGAGCCATTGAAGCCTATCTTGGACAGCGATTCCTTGTTGGACATGCCCGGGAAAAACTGGATGAATTTCCTGATAGTATTCTCCATGTAGCTCCTGGTCTGGACAGCCTAACTCCTGCTACCATTACTGATGCCGCTTTGAATGGAGATGCGGGTGCCATTTCTATCCTTGAATGGGCTGGTAAAAAGCTTGGCTGCTTTCTTGGAGGAATGGTCAACCTCCTTGATATTCGGACGATTGTGATCGGTGGTGGTGTTTCAAAGGCGGGAGACCTGTTGCTGAAAACGGCCCGAGAAACGATACCATCCTACATCATACCCGGTATGCAAGATGATGTGGTTCTTATCCAAGAAACGCTCGGAAATGAGGCAGGCATGCTCGGTGCTGCGTGCCTTGTGTTCGACCAACTTGATGACGAGAAACAAAAATGATGGTTACTTTTCGCTGTGGCTGGTGGCCCTCTGTTTCTTTTTCTCTTTACCCCATCTGGTAGCGGCTCAGGACGGCGAAGCCCTTGATTCACCGATTGAATTCAGTGCACGCGACTCATTGGTGTTACACTTTGGTTCTGATGAGGGTGATCAAGGGATTTTGACGGGCAATGCCTCGGTGTCCTACGAAGGGATTCGACTCACATCTCATTTTGTCGATCTCCTGTTTGAGCAGGATGAACTTGTGGCCTACGGAATGGCCACGGATTCAGGGCTGGTAGGATCCCCCGTCTTTTCTGAAGGAAGCGAAACACTTACTGGTTCACGACTGGCCTATAATATGGTCACTGGCCGTGGACGAGTCACCGCGGCGAGAACGCAGTTTGAAGAAGGATTTATTCAGGCAGGGATTGCCAAGGTCAGAGAGGACAGTACCATTTTTATACGGGATGGTCTCTATACCACCTGTAATTGTGGCCCCGATGAGACACCGTCGTATTCTCTGCGTGCGGAGAGAATGAAAATCGTAGACCAAAAATGGGTTTACACGGGGCCAATCCAACTCTTCATCTTTAATATTCCTATGCCCATATGGCTTCCCTTTGGGTTTCTTCCCTATCAGGAAGGCCGAAGAAGTGGGCCGCTGGCACCTCAGTATGGAGAAGATGAACGAGGATTTTTCCTGAGAGACTGGGGGTGGTATTTGGCATTGAATGACAAGATGGATGCACAGGTGCGTCTGGGCATCTGGACAAAAGGAAGTTGGCAGGTCAATCCATCGTTTCGATATAACCGAAGAGATTTGTACAGTGGGAATGTGAATATTGACTTCCTCCGAGAGCGTAGCGGAGAACGCAATGACCCCGATCTGGTCACACGCAGAACGTTGAGTTTACGATGGAGTCACAGTCAGACGTTTTCACCCAAATCACGCTTAAGTGCAAATGTGAATCTGACATCAAGTAGCTATCTACGGACTGTTTCAGAGCAATACAGTGATAATATTCGTCAATCCATTGGATCCTCCATTCAGTATAACCGCACACTGCGTGGAGGGCGGTCCATCTCATTGAATATTCGCCAGCAGCAGGTTCTGTCGACGGGGTCGGTTGATTTGTCTTTTCCTCAATTCTCATTTTCACAAACGACCAAAGCTCCGTTTAAGCGTTCAACTGGGGGACGGAATCAGCACTGGTATGAGAGGCTACAGTATAGCATCTCCTCCAGAGTGAACAATCGGTATGAATTCCGTCCTATTTCTGATGAGGAATTGATTGCAAACGGGGATACCCTCGCCAATGGCCAGCCCGTGAGCTACCCTTGGTATGAAGCACTGTTTGATGCTGAAAAATATCGTGTAGCCACGGGAAGAGACGAGGGGCGTTTTCGTTTTAATGCAACCCATCGCGTTCCCATTTCGGCTCCATTCGCCATTCGGCGGCTTCCATTACTTGGACAGATTCAACTCAATGTATCTCCTAACATTAATTATTCGGAAGAGTGGTTTATCTCCACTGAACGTCAGAGACTAAATTCGGGGGGACGGATAGAGACTACTCCCCAGCAGGGATTTTTTTCCTTGCGTCAGTTCAATGCAGGAGTGTCAGCAAATACAACAGTGTATGGACTGTTTCCCGTGAAAGTGGGTCCCTATCAGGGGTTGAGGCATACGGTCCGGCCGCGGGTTGGATTTTCCTATCGCCCCGACTTCGGCAGTGATGTATGGGGATATACTCGTGCGTTACTGGATGCTACGGGGCAGGCTGTCGTGGATACGCTTGCATCAGGAATCACACCTCGCCGGTATCCGATTGTCCGAGGAATTCAGAGTGGATTGCAGAATTCTCTCAGTTTTGGGTTTGACAACACCTTTGAGACAAAAAAGATCAATACCGATTCAACTGGATCGGATCAGACGCGTATTCTTAAACTTTTGACGGTGAATCTGTCTGGTAGCTATAATTTTGCGGCAGATTCACTGAGAATGTCATCCATACGAATCAGTGCAAGAACGAATATTCTTGGGGAGATGAACGTGAATTTCAGTTCTACATTTTCTCCCTATAAGTTGAGCTCTGATGGCCGCAGGATGATCAATGATTACGTTTTTTCTTTACGAGACTTTGCATTTGCTCGCCTTACTCAACTGAGTGTTCGCGGTAGCATGCGACTGCGCGGGCAACTACGGAGTGCTACAGGCACATCGGATTCTGCCCCCACACAGAGGCCACAATTTGAGTCAACCTCATTTGCAACAAGTAGGATGATGAATCAATTTCCCTCCACGGGCGGAGGATTTGGTGGGTCGCAGAACTGGTCTTTGGACATGAGTTTTGTGTACCAGATTTCTCGTCCTCAACGGGTTCTGCGCCGCTCAGCAACTGTCAATGCAGGCTTTAACTTTGGACTCACACCAACATGGCAGGTTCGGGGGCAGACCGGGTATGATTTTGAGCAAAAAAAAATAGTGACCACCTCTCTGAATATCTCCAAAGAATTTGAGTGCTGGAACATGGGATTTCGCTGGATCCCCTTTGGAGCTTTCCAGTCATGGGGATTTGATCTTCATGTGAAGAGTGGGCGACTGGCAGAGTTTCTCCGATTCCAGCAACCGCGTTCAGACAGAAATCGTGGACTCGGGGGGAGGAGTAGGCCAAGAATCTAAGGTATTCGCTTATGTGATGGCCCAAGCATCATTGACCGGTTTGAGTCCTGACCGCTTGTGAAAACGACTCAGCGAGCTTCGCAGGACCAGCTCGGTGCCTGCACATCGCTGCTGAACATACTTCATGAGGCGTTTTCCAATCCCAAGTCCCTGTACATCGGGCTCTATGGCAAGGTCACAGAGATAACTGTAGAGCACACCATCGGTCAGTACTCGGGCAATTCCCACCAACCGTCCACTTTTCCATACCGTGACGACTAAAGAAGCATTTTCAAACATCGTCCACAACGAATGTGGATCAGATACGGGCCGGTGTAGTGGTGCCCGGCGGTACAGCATCCGAATGCTCTGAGGAGAAAGTCCGTCAAGGCCCTCCTTGATTTCAAAGGGTGGAGAATTCTCAGTTGGCTGGATAGCGCTCATCCCATATCAGCTCAAGTGGCCAGTGCCAGTCTTACTTTCTCGGCAGCTTGGTCAAACAATACAGCCGACTCCAGCGAGATCCCACTTTCTTCTAGGACTGCCTGCCCCTGGTCAGCATTGGTGCCCTGTAAGCGCACGATCAGTGGTACATCAATGGATACATTTTTAGCCGCTTCCACGACTCCGCGAGCAACGCGATCACACCGAACGATTCCGCCAAAGATGTTCACCAGTACAGCTTTTACATTCGGATCTTTGAGGATGATTCGAAATCCAGCCTCAACGGTTTCAGCACTAGCTGTTCCACCTACATCAAGGAAGTTGGCTGGATTGCCTCCAGCAAGCTTGATAATGTCCATGGTAGCCATGGCAAGTCCTGCACCATTGACCATACATCCTACATTGCCGTCAAGCTTCACATAATTTAGATGGGATGCATTGGCTTCCACCTCAAGAGGATCTTCTTCATGAAGATCTCTCAGTGATGCGAGATCAAGGTGCCGATAGAGGGCATTATCGTCCAGATTTAGCTTGGCATCAATGGCTACAATGTTGCCTTCTTTGGTGAGGACGAGCGGATTGATTTCTGCCAGCGATGCATCTGCACCCAAATAGGCCTTGAACAGGGACAGGATGAACTTCGTTACCTGATGAGCGGTTATACCCGTAAAACCTAGTCCATAGGCAAGTTCACGTGCCTGAAATGCCTGAAGCCCGTAGGCATGGTCTGCCCAGACTTTAAGGATTTTTTCGGGTGTTTCAGCCGCAACCTGTTCAATATCAACTCCGCCTTCGGTGGAAGCCATCACAACATGCTGACTGCGTGCTCGGTCAAGTGTCACACCGATGTAATACTCTTTTTCAATATTGACGGCGGGGGCAACCAGAATCTTCCGAACCAATTGCCCCTCGGGTCCAGTCTGATGAGTGACCAGATGCATCCCTAAAATCTGCGAAGCAATCTGTTGAACTTCATCCAGCCCGCGAGCCAGCTTAACGCCTCCCCCTTTGCCTCGACCACCTGCATGGATCTGAGCTTTGATGACAAACAGATCCCCATGACTGGGAATCATCTCGTGGGCAGCTGTAACCGCTTCAGAGACGGTGGAGGCCACTTTGCCAGGCTGCATCGTGACTCCAAAGTTTTCTAGGATTTCTTTACCTTGGTATTCGTGAATTTTCATGAATGAGTGAGAACGATTGTGAAATGATGAAGTACACACTGGAGATGAGATTGTTCATCAACTGCACGACCATCCCATGCTCTTGACGACCATAGACCGCCATATCATTATACGCGTACTTCTTGCCTACGCACTCTTGATAGGGGTGCTGGTCATTTTCTTTGTGCTGATTCACTATCTGGAGCATATTGATGATTTTCTGGATAGAAACGCGTCTTTGACGAAGATCTATTTGATTTACTATCCCAATTTTACACCGGGAATTATCCAGCAGGTCTCCCCTCTGGCATTATTTTTGGCCGCCATTTTTGTGACCAGCAGGCTTGCACAATCATTGCAGGTGATCGCCTTGCAGACCAATGGACTATCACTTGGTCGACTCCTGGTTCCGTATGCACTCTTAGGCATATTCGTAACTGCAATGATGTTTTTTGTAGGGGGTTGGATTTCTCCCCAGACAAATCAGGTTGTGCATTCCTATGATGAACTCTACATTAAAAGCAGAACGCCACAAATTTATGTCAGTGATATTCATCGACGCAATGACCCTTCCAGCGTAGTGACCGTGGGATATTTTGACCGTAGAACGAACACCGCTCATCGGGTCCAGCTACAAAAATTCCATGCGGATGGTAAACTGATGGAACGCGTTGATTCTCAGCAGATGGTCTGGGCTGATTCGGTCTGGCATTTTTCATATGCGACGATACGGTCTTTTCATTCAGGTAAAGAGACCAGACGAATTCGATCGCCACTGGACACTGTGTTGAATGTGTTGCCACAGGATTTTGCACGCACGGAGCGGGACGTAGAGTCCATGACGATTCCCGTCGCCATTGAGTATGTAGATGCCCTGCAACGCAGTGGACTATCGAACATAGGAAGAGACATGGTGGGATATTATTCCAAGTTTGCCTATCCATTTACGAATTTCATTGTCATGCTACTTGCACTTCCACTTGCATGCAAGAGACGAAAAGGAGGCCAGACCGTACAGATCGGGATGGGACTCTTAATAGCCTTTATCTATCTATCTGCACAAAAGTTAACCGAACCTTTCGGCTACACGCAGGACATTGCTCCATTATTTGCAGTGATCGCACCTCATGCGGTGTTCCTGATTGGAGCAGTGATTGCACTGATGACAGCACGGAGATAGTGTTAAGCTTCTCCGATATGTCCACCGCCGAACTGAATCGGAATATCCGGGGTATCCGAATCCGAGATCGTTCCATTGGCTTCTTCAAATCGCTCAAGATTCTCTGCCAGAGCACGCAAAAACCTCTTCGCGTGCTGGGGAGTCACAATGATACGACTTTTGACACGTGCTGCTGGCACGCCAGGCATCACGCGAATGAAGTCCAAAATGAATTCTTCTTTGGAATGACCAATCATTACCAAGTTAGAGTACTCGCCCTCGGCAATTTTTTCATTAAGCTCAATATTGAGTTTGGAATCGGATCCTTCCAATTGTTGTTCTTCTGGTTCCATAATGAATGGGGGTTATGATTAAAGAAATTTGTTCGCTTTCATCCAGTCGTCGTTGTACGTTTTACTGATATACTTTGACCCAGAATCGGGTAAGAGGACAACGACTAATGAGTCTGAATTAATCTGAGAGAGATGCTGTTCAAGCCAATCCAATGCACCCGCAAGTGCAAGCCCGCTGGATTGGCCCGCAAAAATAGATTCTTCCTTGGCAAGTTGGCGGGTCATTAGCATTGCCTCTTGATCCGTTGCACGGGTATAGTCGGAAAGTAGTTTCATATGCATATTGCCCGCAAGGTATTCCTTGCCCGCTCCTTCAATGAGATAGGAGTAGACCTCATCAGGATCAATCACTCCTTCATGGAAGTACTTGTAGTAGGATGATCCATAGGGATCCACGCCGATCACTTCAATCTGTTCATTTTTCTCCTTGAGGTACTTTGCCGTACCAGAGATGGTACCACCCGTGCTGGCAGTTGCAAAAAAATGTGTGATTTTTCCGTTGGTCTGATCCCAGATTTCGGGGCCTGTAGAGTGGTAATGTGCAAGGACATTGGCCTTGTTATAGTACTGATTCAGATAAACAGACCCAGGGGTTTCATCGGCAATTTTCTGAGCAACACTGTAATAGGATCTTGGATCTTCAGGAGTGACATCTTGGGGGCACAGGACAAGTTCTGCTCCAAAGGCGGTGAGAAAATCACGTTTTTCCTGACTGATCTTTTCGGTAGCCGTAAAAATGCATTTGTATCCTTTGATTTGGGAGGCCTGAACAATCCCAGCACCAGTATTACCACTAGTGGCTTCAACAACAGTTCCACCAGATAAAAGCAAGCCAGACTCCTCTGCAGCTTGAACCATTGCATAGCCGATTCGATCTTTCACAGATCCGCCAGGGTTAAAAAATTCTAATTTAGCCAAAACTGTACAAGGCACATGCTTGGTTAATTGGTTCAATTGAACAAGCGGTGTATGACCGATGGTACCTAATATGTTCTGGTGCCACATGATAAAATCCAATGATTCCCGTTTAACGATACAGAATGATAATGGTTACGCTCTTCTTGATTGATTCATTGAATGTTGAAAATTCACACGGTAGTCACTTGAAAGATTGAGACATGATTATCAGAGGAAATGGTGGTTCAACAGTCATGTAGCGTTTTCCTCTCTTTGTTGAAGGAGATTTTCGACGATCATGCCAAGAAATGGACTGTATCAGCGACGAGCTCATACACTCTGCTTTTGAATCAAGATGTTCATGGTGGCGGGAAATAATAGAATGAGTGGACATCCGTATCAACTGGATCTTAGGAACATTTGACCAATCTCAACTATACAATGAGTTGTACGTTCTATATCCTTAGTTTCCATTTATATTGAATCGCTCCGAATGGATCAAAGTGGTTGTAATCTAAGATTCCCTTTATTCCTATTCCAAGTATATGGGATCAGATAGGATGCTGTTTGCGATCCGAAATGTGATTTCACAAAAAAACAATTGACGTTATGGCCAAGGTCGAAATTCCCATGCCCAAAATGGGCGAAAGTATTACCGAAGGATCTGTGATTGTTTGGCACAAGAAGGTAGGGGATACTGTTGAGCTTGATGAGACGCTCTTGGAGATAGGGACCGATAAGGTAGACACCGATGTACCCTCTCCTGTCACTGGAACTGTAGCAGAGATTTTAACTCCTGAGGGAGAAACCGTCCCTGTTGGACATATCATCGCTCTCATTCAGACCGAGCAAGAGTCCTCCAATGGTGTTGGTACTGTAGAGTTGTCCGAAGAAGAGGTAGAAGAGATAGATGTCGACAGTAGTATGGAAATGCAGGATGTCCCTGTGGTGATGCCCAAAATGGGTGAAAGTATTACTGAGGGAACGGTAATCACTTGGCATAAGCAGGTTGGCGATCAGATAGAGTTGGATGAAACCCTATTGGAGATTGGAACCGACAAAGTAGATACAGATGTACCCGCACCCGTAACGGGTATCCTGAAAGAAATTCTGGTACCTGAAGGAGATACGGTAGATGTCGGTACAACCATTGCACTGATTGGTGCAAATACAAGGGTACCTGTCGTTGATCGCGTTTCAGATTCTCCAATACCAGTGCAGCAAGAGGTGCCTGATGTCTCCGATCAGAGTTCAACCGCAAGTATTGAAGAGTCCGTAGAAGGTGCACGACATACGGAGGATGGACGGTTCTTGAGCCCGTTGGTTCGGAGCATGG
Source organism: Bacteroidota bacterium (assembly GCA_026708685.1). Classification (GTDB taxonomy): domain Bacteria; phylum Bacteroidota; class Rhodothermia; order Rhodothermales; family Bin80; genus Bin80. The sequence goes on along the minus strand of JAPOUL010000013.1, from coordinate 2,953 downwards.
CGCAAGCCGAACGTATTCCTCACGATGAACTGACTCAAATTAATGGTTCTGGGCGAGGCGGGCGCATCACAAAAAAAGATGTGATGAATCATCTTAAGGCTCGCAAAACGGGGGCTACCTCATCTCCGACTACAATGATCAAGTCACCGCCTCATCAACTTTCAGTTCCAGATACTGGTGTTCAAGAGTCTGACCGAATTGAAGTTGTGCAGATGGATCGGATGCGGCAGTTGATTGCTGAGCACATGACTGAATCTCGGCGTACTGCTGCCCATGTCACCTCTTTTGCTGAGGCGGATGTTACCCGACTGGTTCAAATTCGTGAAGCCAACAAAAAGGCGTTTTTTGAGCGGGATGGGGTCAAGCTCACCTACGCACCATTTTTGTTGTATGCTTCTGTACAGGCACTACGAGATTTTCCAATCTTGAATAGTTCAGTAGAGGAGGATAAGATCTTGATTCGAAAAGACTATCATATTGGAATGGCAGTAGCGATTCAATCAGGATTGATTGTACCCGTGATTCGGCATGCAGGGAGGTTAAGTATTACGGGGCTTGCTCATGCCTCAAGTGATCTAGCCCATCGTGCAAGGGCTTCGCAATTAGTACCTGATGATTTACAGGGAGGCACTTTTACTTTGACAAATGTTGGTTCACTCGGATCCATGATGGGTACACCGATTATCCTGCAACCACAGGTAGCAATCTTAGCAACGGGAACGATTGCTAAACGCCCCGTTGTCATTGAGCATCCTGAACACGGAGACAGCATTGCAATTCGGCATATGATGATTTTGTCTTTATCCTATGATCACAGAATTATTGATGGTGCAATGGGAATTGCATTCCTGCGTCGGTACACGGAAATCATTGAGAATCTTGATCCAGAAATGGAATTGTAGGATTAAGATAAGGACACAAGATTGGGTCGTAATGCATGGGTAATTCGGATTCACGGATTCAATTACATTGGATGATTTCAGTAGTGATTAAAGAGTTTTAACATGTACAGGACCAATATATTTTGTTCACCACCATTACAATTACATTATTCCTGAAGGGAAATTCAATGTCCAAGAGTGGATTTGATCAATTCTTTGGCGAGGTAATCATAACAGTACTTGTTTGAATCAAGATTCACACAAATACTTGATCTACCATATTTCTTTCAGCATCCCGTTAATGGGTGTGTTGCTTCTTTATAACCCTATCCGTGATAATCTCTCCAATGGAATGCCTAGTTCACTTCTTCATCAGTTAACCAGAATGAGAGTCATATTGTCATTGGATTGTACAGTGTAGATATACACATCCCTATTGGTAGGTGTCGGATGTATAGAACTCCAGTAACATAAGGCATAGATAGCACTTCTTGTCCTAGCAAGTTGTAGATCGTCAATGTGCTGGAGCTACTACCGGATATTTGAATAGTCTCTGCCGCTAGATTTGGATAAATAGACAAAGAATGATTCACAGATGAGGCTTCTACAAAACCTGCCATTCAAATCAAAAAAACGCCTCTCATGGCACCCAGGTCAATATTTCAACGAAAATATTGAGGTTTTGCAAAAGCCTCAGGTAATCCTGTTTAGTTCTATCACAGAAGAAGAGGATAACAACTCTGAGATTCTCATATTTATTGAATCCTCTCTCAATAGTTTTGATCTCTTTGTTTTTCCGTCATTTTCTTCGCTTTTGTACTGGACTGTGGATAGTATAATGCGTTATAGACTCTATACATAAACATCTACCGGATGTAGCCGCATATCTATTTCCACAATGTAATAGACCAGCAAGATCGTAATTTAGCGAGTAAAGCAACAGGGACTCTAAAGTGCATCGTGTACAACAAAATAATTTTGGTAGACCAAAATCAATCAATTCTACACAAAAAGGGATAAAATCATTTTGATAATCTTCAAGTATGATGCAATACGAGCATCAAGAGAGCATTGCTTATGAAAGGGCTTCAAAGTTTGATACCAACTTTTCAAAGTCCTCCTGATCGTATTTTTTGATGATTCGGCGATAAACCCGTGCCGCATGTTTTGAAGAGTCCTGAACCAAATAAGCTGCCAGAGCGATGAGACATTGACCATGAGGAATACCCAGATGATCGGCAAAATCTGCGACATCATCAATCAGATCTAAGATATTCTTCGCAATTTCCGTAGGAATTTTCTCCAACTGGAAATGAACCAGATGGGGTCCCATAGAATTCCAGTCAATTCGCAGACCAAACTGTTTAATCGTTTCCAAATCAATGACATTTGATGAACGCCAAGAGGATAAGGGAGAGCTTGGCACATCCATAGATCCCAACAGAGGGCTGTACATTCGTTGACTATCACGATAATGTCTACTTTCAGGTGCCTGATTCGCGAAAACTTGACGGGATTCAACGGGTTGACTATAACAAACAGATCCTGAATCTGCAATTCCCATGGTTAAACCTCGGGGGGTAGGTAGAGACTGCTTGATGGTTTTTGGAAGATCTTCCTGAATCTCAGCATCTTTTGCAACAAGTACCAAGCTCGTTAGATGGGTGACCAATCCTGACTCAACCGCAATTTGTGTAGACCACTCTTTTTTTGCTTTCATAAATGCCATACCTGCCGCAAAGGCAGCGACGGCCTCCGAGAATTCATCTTCATCCTTGGACGTATCCTGTTGATCAGACCATAGAGCTTCCACCGTTGCATTGTTGCGGGTCGTAACTATGCGTTGAGGAATCCCTGACTCGCTAAAATCAACCACAGATTCAAGATCTCGTTGTTGACGCATTCCTTGAATGCAAGATTGAATTGCACGGCCGGCATCTGCCCCAAAACTAAAATGAATATCTCCTCCAGTAAGGATAGCAAGATGCCCGACCAATGCCTCCAAGCTGCCATCTCCAATCAATACTACGAATATACGATGTCCAGCCCGTACAAAGTGCTCCACATCTAAG
>JAPOUL010000021.1 GCA_026708685.1 Bacteroidota bacterium | reverse complement strand
GATATTTATCCCAGCAGTGCAAAAATGGGATAAATGAAGATTTTATTGGGCTTAATTTGTATAAGTTATTTTTGGACGAGCCCTTACAGCAGAAATGTTATGGGTGATGTATCTGTTTCCAACTCCAGAGTCTCTGAGTTATATGACAAAACTGGATCACATCAAAAAGGTGTGGAAATGGTCTAAAGAAGATTTCCCTAAGAAATCTTTTCTTCTTGATGATGCACTCACATATGGATTGGGCAATCCCAGTGGATTTTGGAATGTGAAGCGTTGGAATGATTTGTATGATTTCATTGAACTGATAAAAGATTGGTCAACAATAGCAAATGCAGAACGGAAACATCATCTTTCAGATCCATGGAATTTTGGAACATGGGTTGATAATGTTGTCCATCGTGAAACAACAACTATTCGGAATATATTGTTGAGTTTGCTTTTTCCAGTTCACTTTGAACCCATTGCATACACCGAACATAAACGTAATATAGTTGAGGGGTTTATGGAGGAATTCCAACAGCCCCTGATGGATAATCAGGAACTCAGTACCATTGAAATTGATCAGAAGATCTTGGAAATACGAAGAAGACTCATAGATCAGGAAGGTGCCTCAGAATTTTTTGATTTTCACGATAAACCATATATCTTCTTCTGGAAGGAAAAAACACACTTAAAACTAAGTGATCCTGAATCTCTTCAATGGTATTTAGAAACTTTCGGTAATGCTCAAATATGGATCTATGCATGTGGTACCAAATCGGAAAGTTGGGACGAGATTCAGAAGAACAAGATGATTTCCTTACGCTGGGATCAACTTGGCGATCTACGAAACTATAAAAACCAACAGGAAATTACAGAACTCTTGAAAACTCCAAGAGGAACTAATTCAACCACAAATTCTCTGGCGTGCGAAGAGTTTACCAATAAGATGAAGATCGGAGATCATATTTTGATCACGTATAAAGGGCTTACTATTCTTGGGTATGCAACGGTTGAATCGGATTACGAATTTCATGAAGATCGTTCTACATTCAAACATGTCCGTAGAATTCAATTCATTAAAACTGGACACTGGAGAATTCCTCAATGCCGGTGCCTTCGCGTGGAAGTATTGACCCATTATAGTGATGCTAAATTATGGCTCCAGTTTGGTTTTTGGCGTATGAACGGATCCTTTAATTCCTATATTCGTGAAGATGCTCTGAAGGATCTCTTTATCTCAGAGAGTGATTTTGATCACATCGTTCATACCTTAGAGCGTAAAAAGAACATCATTCTTCAAGGTCCTCCTGGGGTCGGGAAAACATTTATGGCGAAACGTATAGCCTACTCCATCATCGGATACAAAGCACCAGAACGGGTAGGGATGGTTCAGTTTCACCAGAGTTATGCTTACGAAGATTTCATCCAAGGATTCAGACCTAAAGAGGGGGGAGGGTTTGAGCTTCGTAATGGAGTCTTCTATTCATTTTGTCAACAAGCATTAAAAAACCCTGATCTTCGTTATGTCTTCATCATTGATGAAATCAATCGTGGAAATCTCTCCAAGATCTTCGGAGAATTAATGATGCTAATCGAGGCAGATAAACGAGATCCAGACTATGCAATCCCCTTGACGTACTATCACCATAAGCAAGCTCCTACAGGTAAATGGAGTTGGTTTTCTGAGCAGAATATGCCTACGAATTCGTTCTTAACGGAATCATTTTATGTGCCGCCAAATCTTTTTCTGATTGGGATGATGAATACTGCAGATCGTTCTCTGGCTATGATTGATTATGCATTACGACGACGGTTTGCCTTTTATTTCTTGAAACCTGCCTTTGGCTCAGATTCATTCAGACGGTTCCTCCATCAGAAAGGGGTGAAGGATAGTCTTATCACCATGATTGTTGACAGATTTATAGCCCTGAATTCAACGATTGAAAAAGATCAGCATAGTTTGGGAGCTGGTTTTGAAATCGGTCATAGCTATTTCTGCCCCAATGATTCAGAACAAGATGTTGGTAGAGCTTGGTACGAATCTATTATTCGTCAAGAAGTTGAACCGTTACTTCGTGAGTACTGGTTTGAAAATCCTAAACTGGTTGATAAAGAGGTCACAAAGTTGCTCCAATGATGGTCATGGACTTCCCCCATGAGAATCCAATTTTCACAGTGTGAAGATACTTACCTTATGAAGACAAATCAATAAAAGATCTTCTTTTGAATTGGTTGATTTGCTGAGATAAAAATCTCATTTTCCCATCACTTCTACTTCACAAATAGTCCATTTTCGTCCATATTCAATGAAGAGAGCGGCCTCACTTGAATACAGACCAATCAGTGGATAGTGATAGATTATATTTCAATCCATTTGGGCATTACACAACCTTTCAATCCACTCCCTGAAATGTCTACATTTCGATAAAAGTACTGGCATTCCAATCCTTTCTGCTGTTACCGGACCGGAAGATTGTTTGTAGAACGGGTATTCTGGAACCGATTGTATAATCCTTTTTGATGGTGCAGTCAGTTTACCGTCATAATGTAGAGGTTGTTTCAGCTAGTTTGTTGATTTGGTCAATGAAATCTGGATGTTGCATTTGCAATTTCTGTATATCGGAGAACAATAAAGTTTCAAACTCATAAAGCTGGATATAAGGAATAAACCTCCGATTGTCAATCTTTTCTGCTAACCATTTTTTAAGAGTATCTACCCGTTCATAAGGATCAATGATCGTAGATGACTGTTGATAACCAGGAAAATCTTCTGGAATCTGATATAAATCAAACATTGCAGTACATAGGGCAGTTTTGTCTTCCATGATACATCTATGGATCTCTCTGTATGCGAGCCCAAATTTATTTAGCCCCCCTTTATGTGTGAGATGATGGCGATGTCGATCACGCCCCGTAGTAATCACTCGGGCCGTTACTTGAATAGAACGGTCTTCAAAGTATTTTATCAGTACAGTAGAGGCGTTTGCAAAACCTCTGCGTTTTAGAAAAAATAATGCACTGAAGCACTTTTGGTGCGTTTTTGGGAGTTGATCCTGAGGTTTTGCAAAAGGCTTAGTATTTACGAATTGTTCTTCGGTTTGCCCCTCCACAATAAAATAAACTCTAACCCACATTAGGGGCGGCCTCCAATAATATTTTTTTCCCAAAGTTCAGACAGGGAGTAATCCTCAAGCCATTCTTTAAGTGGAGCATGTTCAAGTCTACGAAACACTGTCGCTCGTTCTCGCCGTTCTACCACTACAACATCCTCGGGGAAGAAACAGTCCAATAACAGAACGGACTGAGTTGCTATGATCACTTGGGTTTTTAATGCAGCCGCATTGATCAGACCCCCAATGACGCTTGTGGATAACGGGTGTAATCCTAATGCAGGTTCATCGATAATGAGAAGGCTTGGTAAGCGATCAGGTGGTTGTAAGAGGAGAGTGATTAGAGCAATAATACGCAGGAATCCATCCGATCCCTGAGCGGAATAGAATACTTCGTCCGAATGGTACTCCTTCCACCGCAACATAATAAAATCAAACTCTGGAACCAATTCAAAGTCAGAAAATTGAGGGAATAGGATGCGAATCGTATCTACGATGCGAATGTAATAAGGAGTATGATGTACTTTCAGGCGGTAAAGAACAGCCGCGATATTACCCCCGTCTTCTTTGAGACCAATACTATCATTCACGGACCATTTCCGATGGATTCGTGAAGTAGAAGAGGTATTCTGAAATTGATAAACAATGGTTTGATTTAAGAAATTTAAAATCAATTCGGCGGTGGGATCTTTATAGTAGCCCCTGCGGATTTCAGGATCTTGATGTCCACTACCTAGCGAAGTCCAGTTTTCCTGTTGATGTTGGTTTTTAGAGATTCGCCGATATTTTTCATCAGAGAAGAACAGTTTGCTCCTGTGATCATGGTTGAGTTTGAAGAAATACTCATATTCTCCATCTGCCGTCTCCATCGTCAATTCTGCATTGATTTCATCGGTTTGATCCAGTCCGTCATGTACGAATTGACCCGCACCACCGTTTGATAAAATATAATGGGACAAATTTCCATGACCAGACATGGCCCAGTTGATCATCTGGAAAAATGAGAGAAAATTAGACTTTCCCGCACAATTCGGTCCAATCAAGACTGTCTTAGACAATGGATTGAAATCAGTCAGAGAATGGATCGTCTTGAATCCGTTCAGGGTAAGACGCTTAAGCCTATAATTTGATTGATCTATGGACATACTACAAGAAAAGTTCCATGATTACAGACGTAACAGGCAACTCATGTTGAATCATACATGATCCCTACTGGTACTTTGTATTGACCTCATCAAAATAATGAAGTGTTTTGAGTAGTGACAGATTTGTAAAGGGTCAATTCAACGAATCAAATCCATTTATACATCTCATCCAGTACTCTGCATCGCAGCAGCAATGCCATTGACACTCAGTAATAATGCATGAGATAATCGCTCTTTATCTGCCTCGGAATTATCTCGACTACGCTTGATTAACTCAACCTGTAGAAGGTTTAACACATCAGAGTAGGGGTTACGAAGTTGGATCGATTTTTTAAAGACGGGCACATGTCCGTACAGACTCTCTTGTCCAGTAATGTCAATGATCGCCGATTCTGCTTTGCGAAAGTCTTCTACAATTTGTTGATTGATTCGCTTGGCAACCTCTGGATCCGAAGCCAGTGAAAGATATTGCGAAGCAACATCCAAGCGGGTTCTTGCCATCTCTCGTTGTGCACTATTGAGAACCGCCTGAAAAAATGGACATTCCTTGTACATACGCTGAAGATCAACAGAATGGTCACGCAATACCTCCTCAAATCCTTTACCAGCCCCATACCATCCAGGAACAATATACCGGGTCTGAGTCCAGGCAAATACCCATGGGATGGCACGCAGATCCTCAAAATCGACTTGGTGAACGGATCCCCGGGATACTGGACGCGAAGCAATGGGTAATTGACTGATTTGTTCAATCGGTGTTGACGATGCATACCAAGGCCAGAAGTCTGGATCATGAATCAATGATCGATAGGTCTTCATGGATACATCGGCAATCCGTTCCATTATTGCAGCATCCTCTTTTTCGTCTGCCACCCGTAGAGGAGCAATCATCATTGCACGTACAATCTGTTCCAGATGTCGATGAGCAATCGCCGGCAAAGCGTACCGAAATGAAATCACCTCCCCCTGTTCGGTAAAACGAATCCGCCCATTGTGAATAATGCGTGGCATCGCTACGATGGCTTGACCCGCACGGCCTCCACCACGACCAACCGTTCCACCACGACCATGAAAGAGACGTAAATCAACGCCCGCATCCTTACAAATTCTACCGATACGTGCCTTGGCCTTGTGAAGAGCCCAGTTCGCCATCCAATAGCCACCATCTTTGTTGCTATCTGAGTACCCCAACATAATTTCTTGCATGTGATTGCGATGCTCAAGATGCAACTTGTAAGCGGGATGCTCAAACATCCCCGTAAGCAAATCATCGGCAAGATCCAAGTCTTCAATGGTTTCAAAGAGTGGAACCACATCGATCGGGGAGTTGACTACGCCCTGTTCTATTTTCCATAGTCCAGTTTCTTTTGCAAGTAACAAGACTTCAAGGACATGGCTGACCGCATGGGTCATACTGATGACGTAACTGCCAAAGGCACTCGGCGACCAGTCAATGATTTCTTTGATCACGCCAAACGCATTGAGGACCTCCTGAACATCCTCAGATAATTCTACTCCATGAGGTAAAAGCGGGCGGGGATTGTTGAGTTCATGATTCAAATGATCCAGCTTATCCGTCTCTGACATCCCCAGATAGTCATCACATACCCCCGATACTCGCAATAATTCATCCACAGCTTTGCCATGATGTCGGCTATGCTGGCGCACATCCAGAGAAACCATATGAAAGCCGAAGGCCTGGGCCTGTAAGATCAAATTCCCCAAACGTCCATGAGAAATCAGCTCTCCATATCCAATTTCCTGCAATGCCTGAGCCAACGTTTTGAGATCCGCAATAAAGTGCTCACGATTATAGATCTCAAGGTTTCCATCTCTTGCCAACTCAAGGCGTTGCATCATCAGGCTGATTTTACGACGGAACGGTTCCTGAATGAACTGACGTGCGTCATGAGCATTCAGCTGGAGTGTCTCTTCATCAGTTTGAATAGAGGCGTAGAGGATTTCAGGAATTTCAATTTGCATTTCAGAAATGCTCAGATCGCGTCTCAATAGGCGAAGATCTTCCAGATAACGGGCAAGAGCAGTTCTACGATGCATAGAAAACGTCTTCCGAGTGACTTCGGATGTCACATTCGGATTGCCATCTCGATCACCTCCAATCCATGAACGAAATTTCAGGAAAACGGGTACATCAATCGTTGTATTGTAGTGACGTTCAATCGCATGAACCACATCTTTATGAATACGGGGAACGGTTTCCCAAATAGCATTTCGTAGATAATGGAGTCCATTTTCGACTTCATCAATCACGGTAGGCTTGCTGGCTCTCACTTTATCTGAGGCTACCAGCAATCCAATATGATTTTGTAACTGATGGAGCAGCTCATTGCGTTCCTGAGGAGTTGGCTTATTATTTCGGAGTTGATCAATCAACGATGCTAAATGCTGTTGCTTATAGAGAATCGTTCGACGACGGGCTTCGGTAGGATGGGCGGTGATGGTTGGCTGTATGTCCAATCGAGAAATAATCTGAATGACATCCTCTAACTCATAGCCCGCCTTCCGAAGAATACCTACTGCCTCATCAATAGACTCTACCCGATCAACCTCAGGAAGAAGGCGTGCCCGCTCCCGGTTAATTCGGATAATTTCTTGCTGTTCACTCTGGTTGACGAGATAGAAAAATGTGGTGAACGCCCGCAGAAGCCATTCGATCTCGTGTAGTTCCAATTGGGCAATTCTCTGAACAACTTGATCGCGGAGGCTTGGATTGTGTTCGGTGATCGCCTGTTTGGTCAATCGCCTCAGTTCTTCAACTAGGCCAAGCATGTCAGGGCTGGCCTGAGATTGAATCACTCGGCCAAGCAACCCCCCCAATAAGTTGATCTGCTCACTTAATGGTACAGAAATTCCTGTACCCTGTGCTTCAAAGCGTAATTCTTTCCAAGAAGTCATATCTCAAATGTAATGATTACTCAACTGATGATCCCCCATCAACATGGATGAGACGTCTAAAACTGTGCCAAATTCAATAAATTGGCACAATTACCGTAGTTTTTAGTCTAACGTGTTCATTATACGAACTGAAATCGTTTAATCTTTCATTTTCTAATCATTTATTTCCGTGACAAAAGCGAAACTCATACAGGCGATTGCCCAGAAAACCGGGTTGACCAAGCTGGAAACCCAGGCTGTGCTTACTGGATTCTGGGATACAGTGATTGAATCCCTAGCTCAGGGAGAATCCGTTGAACTTCGTGGGTTTGGTTCGTTCCGTGTACAGCATCGCCCCCCTCGAAAAGCACGCAATCCTGCGACGGGCGAATCCATACAGGTTGATGCACGGCGTGTACCCGTATTCAAACCCGCCAGAGAATTTAAGGATCAGGTCAACCAACCACTGGGCGAGTGATGGAGATCTGCCCAGAATGTGGTGCACGGCTTGTCTCTACAAGTGTGCAGTGCGATTTATGTGGTTGGATGATTCCGTCAACCGCAGGCAAGTTCTTGGCTTCTTCCTCCGAACCTGCAAAACATCAAGAACAGGTTGAACAAAAATTAGGACATCAGGTCTATATCATGTTTGGTGTAGGTGCCTTACTTGTTGCAGTGCTGTTCATGGCCACTACAGTCAGCAAACGCGTTACTCCAATTGGACCTGCTACGCCCCCAACATCTGAAGTTCCTACTTCCCAAACTCCACTGTCTGGTGAACTTGCAGAGAGAATTGGAGAAATTGATCTGGCCATTGCACGTGATACAACATCCATGACCATTCTTTTGAAAAGAGAAAAAGTATATACCCTCGTGGATGGGAGAAGATTGGATCTTGCGGCCGATCTGCAACGTGAGATCGCCCTTGAAACGCAGCTTGTTGAAGACTGGAAAGCCACTGGGGATTTATTCTATGAGCAGATGACCAGTGAATCTGAGCCCCAACAACGTACCCTCATTGCCGATCAGTCCATCAATGCCTACCAACAAGTCCTCATGCTTACACCAGATAATCATGATGTTCGTACAGACATGGCCACTGCATATCTCAATACGGGTAACCCCATGTTGGGCGTGACAGAAATCAAGAAGGTACTTGAACTGGATCCGAACCACCTGAATGCGAATTTTAACTATGGCTTGATGCTTGCACGCATCAATCGCACCGAAGAGGCCATGGCTCAACTAGAAATCGTTCTTCGTTTAGCTCCCGATCCAATGTCCATGCATCATCAGAGAGCATCGGAATTAATGGCTGCCATTCAGGAACAGGCCAGTCCTTGATGCGGCTTATTTGCGTCGCCGCCTTTCTGATCTTTGGATGCAACAGCCATCAAGAGCCATCCTCAATATCTATTCATGTATTTGCAGCGTCATCACTGACCGATGCACTCCAAGAATTGGTGACTCAATTTGAACAAGCATACCCCGACATTACCATTGATCTCCATGTGGGGCCAACATCTTTGCTTGCACGCCAGATTGTACAGGGTGCCCCAGCTGATGTATTTCTTGCTGCGAGTCCAGTATGGATGGATTATCTACTCGATCATCACCTCATTCAGGATACTCCGATTCCATTTGCCAGCAATACCTTGGTGATTGTTGGAACCCATGACAGGACTTCCATCCCCAGTCTATCCTCTCTATCCATGGTAAAACGACTTGCAATGGCTGATCCTTCCCATGTTCCCGCAGGTGTTTATGGAAAACAGGCACTCCAATGTGCCAATGTATGGAAGTCCGTAGAATCACGAGTCATTCCAACGTTGGATGCAAGAGCAGCCTTGACAGCCGTAACCAGTGGATCGGTTGATCTGGCATTGGTGTATGGATCCGATCTTGAATTGTCCTCCGATGTGAAGTTGATGTTTGAAATTCCAGAAGCTTGCACCCCCAACATTACATATATGATTGGTGCAGTTAAGGGAACGCAGCATATCATACAAACCGAGTCCTTTGTAGCATTTACAGCTGATTCACTGCAACAGGATATATGGTCACAATTCGGATTTAGCCATTAGTCATGTTATCGTTCTCGGAAGAGTGGAGCATCATTGTTTTATCCATCCAGATTGCGTCTATTGCAATTGCAATCATGACCATTCCTGCTCTGGTCACTGCATGGTATATCGCACGAAGAAGATCCGTCTTCACATTCGTGATTGAAAATGTGGCACAAGTGCCCTTGGTACTGCCCCCCGTGGTCACGGGGCTACTGCTACTGATCTTTCTAGGACCCAAAGGAGCAGGTGGGCGTTTGATAGACTACCTGTTTGGATTGGATCTGGCGTTTACCAGCACAGGTGCTGCCATTGCCGCAGGAATCATGGCATTTCCATTACTTGTACAAACCTTTCGTATCGCTATTGAGCATATTGATCCAGAATGGGAAGAAGCCGCATCTGTTGACGGAGGTAGCAAGTGGGCTGTTTTTCGCTGGGTGACGTTTCCACTGGCAGCTAAAGGAATCATGGCAGGTATCATTCTTGGTTTTGCACGTGCGATCGGTGAGTTTGGTGCTACAATTGTATTTGCTGGTAATATACCGGAGCGGACCCAAACCATACCTCTCGCAGTTTTTACTCAATTAGGGCAGGTCGGTACGGAATCTTCCATGATCAGACTGGTACTGGTTGCGGTCAGTCTCAGTGTACTTAGCTTGTCTGTTCATGCTTACCTTTCCTCTCGTTTGACCCGAACATAACACTTTGAATTTTTCATGAAGTCACTGATGACCGAAGCGGATCTTGATCGTATTAAAGAAGCCGTCGCCACAGCAGAAAAGCAAACCTCTGGAGAAATTGTCCCATACATTGTTGCCCAGAGCGGGCAGCATGAAGTGGCCGTGTGGAGGGGAGCTGCATTCAGTGCTTTCCTCACCTATGCAATTCTATTGGTGATTCGGTGGTTTTCTGGATGGGGTGGGGCTATGGTCACCGAAGGGATCATCCCCGTATTGCTAATCATCCTCGCTTCTGGAATTGGAGCCGCAGTCGCTCAATGGATCCCTTCAGTCAAACGATGTCTCACTGGTCAACAGAGATTAGCTGTGGCCACCCACCAGCGAGCCATGCAGGCCTTTGTTGAAAAAGAAGTCTTTTCAACCCGTGAACGAACAGGGATTCTATTATTCGTTTCTCTGTTTGAACACCGTATTGAAGTGGTTGGAGATACCGGCATCAATGAAAAGGTGAAGCCTGAAGATTGGATCCAAATCGTATCCATCATTCAGCAGCACATGAAGGCAGGAAGACTCACCGAGGGGCTGGTTCAGGGGATCCACGAGTGTGGACACTTACTGGAGAGGGCAGGAGTAGAAATTCGATCCGATGATACCAACGAACTATCGGACGACATCAGCTTTGGACTTTGATCAGTACGCCTCATTCAGATTGATCTTCAGGTGGGTAAGTCAGTGTATCTTTCTATCGTTGACCACACTGTTTTCATGGTCTTCATTGGCTCAGAATCTCCAAGATGAAGTTCAACTCCTGACGGGTGAACAACCGTTTGTTCTTCATCCCTGGATCGTACCTGGCTCCTTGAAATTAACGTTCAATGATGCCATCCTTGATTCAAGTGCGTTCCGATTAGATCTTCAAAAGCGGCATCTCTGGGTACCATCCGTTGCCTTTAATGATACCCTTGAAGTTCGTTACAGGAAATGGGATTTTAACCTACCTCAACGATTTGTCCGCGTCCATCCATATCTACCATCAGACGATTCTACTGTCGTGGTTGCCCCCGCAGACGAAACTCTTTCTGTCACCAGATCAACTCAACTCAGGCGAAGCGGATCGATTACCCGAGGGGTCATCGCAGGGAATAATCGTGATGCTCGAATTGAGTCTGGACTCCGTTTACAGATGTCGGGAGAGTTGGCGAAAGATATACACGTTCGGGCAGCTTTAACCGATGAGAATACCCCGATTCTTCCCGAAGGGACAACCCAAAGACTCAGCGAACTGGATCGCGTGTTCATTGAGATTGAGACTCCCTATTCCAAAGCTCAACTTGGAGATTTTCAAATGCAGCTTGATCAAAGTACATTTGCAAGGCTCAACCGAAAAATTCAGGGAATCGGAATCCATGCACCGTTACCATTCCGTAATTTGTCAGGGGAATTTAAAGGAGCAGCTGCTACTTCTCGCGGACTGTTCAGGACGCAAGATCTACAGGTCAACGATGGCGTTCAGGGCCCATATCGGTTACAGGGCAATGCGAATGAACCCTTTATTTTAGTCATCCCAGGCTCTGAATCCGTCTACTTGGATGGTGTTCTTTTGCAACGCGGAGAATCCCAAGATTACGTGATTGATTATGCAACGGGCGAAATCACCTTTACAACCAATCGATTGATCAAATACCATCATCGGATTGCAGTAGAATTTCAGTATCGGACGACCGAATTTACGCGCACTTTAGTAGCAGCGGATGCAATGGTGTCTACGCTAAAACGCGAATCGGGAGAAGCTTTGGCTTCACTGAGTATCTCTTTTATTCGTGAGGCGGATGGTACATCGTTTGAGCAAGAATTTGGTCTGACCGATGCAGACAGGGATATTCTGGCACAATTAGGGGATCGGGACGGTGCACGCTCTGGTGCGGTTCGTGTACAGTATGATCCAGATGCGCCGTGGGTTCACTATTCTCTGCGAGATACCACGATCTCTGGTCAGAACTACTCCATCTATCTGCCGATTACGGATGCATCGGCGAGCGATGTGTACCGTGTTCAGTTTACGCGGGTGGGATCCGGGATGGGGGATTATGTACGAAGCGGGGAAACCACGAATGGAATTGTGTATAGCTATCAGGGACCTCAACGGGGCGAATACCTGCCAGTCCGCGTGTTACCGAAACCTACAGAGCAACACATGATGGATGTGCGGGGAAGTTTTTCTCCCATTGAATATATTAAGGTGATGGGGGAGTGGGCCCATTCCTATCGGGATGAGAATCGTTTTTCATCCTTGGACGCAGGCGATAATCACGCTCACAGTTACCATGCAGGTCTTGAATTGACAGATGTGCCCGTCATGTTAGGAGATATCAATCTATTGATACATCGAAGACGAACTGGGCAAAATTTTGCCACATTTGATCGTACGCAGCCCATAGAATTTGTGCGTTCATGGAATTTACCCATCAACCGAACGTTCGTCAGAATCAATCAAGAAACGATTGATGAGATCAATCTGGGTTGGAAAGTGTCGGATTCATCTACGATTGATGGTGTCATTGGTCGCTTAAAGCAGGGGCAGATATTTCATGGAAATAGAAGACAGTTATCCTTTGATATGAATGAACCCCTCATCCCTAAGATCAACTACCAGTTCCATTGGATTGATAGCCGAGCAGATTCCGTACAGGGGCATTGGATACGACATAAACTGGAAGCCAGTCAAGTATTATCAAAGGAACGCTTCCATCTTCGTACTACGTTGCTGACCAGTCAGCGTCATCAACGCATTCCACAGGGGCTAAGACAGGACTCTAGGCAGTATTGGCAGATCTCTCCATATGCAGAGGTCAATAGCAAGTGGGGAATCTTTTCTGCTGGATGGGATTGGCGCGAAGAACACATCTGGGTGGATGAGTATCAGTTAATTCCGGGGCGAAGAACATCCACCACAACCCTGAACTATTCGTCCAATGCAGGACAGTCGTTCCAGAGTGAAGGACGTATAGGACTTCAATATACTGACTATACGGACTTTTTTCAAACAACTCAAGGGCTCACCAATGAACGCTCTGTCGTCGTCCGATGGAGTGGGCGTATCCACCCATGGAAGCGACTCTTACGCGTGAACTGGCGTTATGAGGTTCTCTCAGAGCAAACCCCTGTACTTCAGGAAATCTACATTCGTACAGGCCCTGAGTTGGGCGAGTATGTATGGAATGATGACAATGGCAATGGCTTGGTTGAGATTGATGAGTTTGTACCAGAGGTTTCTCAGGATGAGGGAGATTATGTTCGAACCTTGATTCCATCGGATTCACTACAATCTGTGACAGGACTTAAGACAAGGTTCAATCTTCAGTTTGACGGAGGGCAACGGTGGAAAAACCCAGAGAATGTATGGCAAAAATGGCTCAATAGAATAGCCTTACGAACGGCCATAGAGATTCAAGAAAAGAGTAAGGATCCAGATCCGATCAATATCTACCTGCTGAGACAACAACGATTTCGCGATCCCGTACATACGATTCGCGGAACGCTGAATCTGATTCAGGATGTATGGCTGTTTCGCAATCACCCGGACTATGGACTTCACCTCTCATGGCGAAGGGTACGCTCCACCAATGCATTTGCTGCGGATACTGAAATGCGGAGCCTTGACGAGTGGAGATCCAACCTGCGATGGAGGATTGGGGAGCGGTGGGGATTTACTTCTGAAGGGGTGCTGTCGGACAAGGTCAATTCAAGTTCTGCATTTTCTTCTAGGACCTTCAATATTCAGACATGGTCGTTACAACAAGAAGTGCAACTCTCGCTACTAACCAATTTAAGACTTTCATCGGGCTTGGAGTATTCACGAAAAGATGCTTTGGATCGGGGAAAGGCCACGATTGTAAAAATTCCATTCCAGAGTACATGGGACAGAGCGGGGCGTGCTAACCTTAGTGGCAGAATTGAAATGTCACGTATCACTTTAAGTCAAGAATCTGAATCCACTGGACTTGCGTTATTTGAACTCACCGATGGGCGGGGAAGTGGGCGATCACTTCTTTGGCATTTTAGTGGGTGGTTGCAGCTAACCAGAATCCTGCGAGCTACGATGACGTATTCAGGTAGAAATCCCCAAGATGCTCCCCCAATCCATACGGTTCGTATGCAGTTATCGGCAACATTTTAGTTCTACTCAGGTAGAGTTCACCTTTGGATCTGATCCATTGAAATCACAGAGGTTCTTGGCACCTTAAGATTGGAGGTGAGTATTGCATACCGATCATATGATGGTGAACCATGAATCAGTTTGTTGGTTTGACATCTGGTGATTGCATTCAGTCTTCACAATCCATGCGATTTTTTATTACCCCGAAGTATGTAACCATACATTTCTGACATGTCTGAAAGTTCTTTCAATCAATTGCACCTACCTGATTTACAGATTACTAATTTTAGGTGTATTGACCATCTTTCAATCGGTAAGTTAGGGCGTGTAACCCTCATTGCTGGTCACAACGGAATTGGTAAAACTACAGTTCTTGAGGCTGTCCGTATCTATGCAGACCGAGGACGATATGATTCTCTCATGGAGCTGCTAGATGAACGAGAAGAATTCGTTACATCATTTAGCGAAAATCAGAAACCTGTCGCAATCCCCGACTATGACGCTTTCTTTTTTGATAGAAATGGCAAGATTGGTGATTTTTTTTCTATTGGAACCCTATGTGAACAGGAAAATCTTATGATTAAGATCATTGATGCACGAGATCTCCCCGATTTTCAACCAGAACTATTCGTAAATGCTACTACTGAGAATACGTTTAAGGCGTTAAGCATTAACTATAAAGGATCTCAGTACATGCTTCCTTGGACTTCCGAGATCGGTGGATTGTTCCAAAGAAAGTTTTCACATCAGATTCCACCATCACAACGAAGACGCATTGCCTTGAGTGTGTCAGATTCAGATATGCCGGACTCAATAAACACTGTATCATTGGGACCAGGACTACCTAAGAATGATATGTTTGCCCGATATTGGGATAGAATTGCACTTACGGAAGAAGAGGCCATTGTGTTAGATATGCTTAGGCTCACTGGCCAGCACATTGATCGGATCGCAGTGGTTGGAGATGAACGTAGCCGTCACAGATCTGGTAGTAGGATTATTGTTAAGCTCTTAGATGATCCACAGCGAGTTTCTCTCAGAAGTTTGGGGGATGGTTTGACTCGTTTATTTGCTACTGGGCTCGCCTTAACAGGTAGCCGAAATGGATTTTTTCTTATTGATGAAGTAGAAAATGGGATTCATCATTCTGTACAATATAGTTTCTGGAAGATGGTCATTCAAATTGCTCAAGAATGCAACATTCAGGTATTGGCTACTACACATAGCTTTGAATGTGTCAAAGCATTTGTTATGGCTACCAGTGAAACTCAAGATGTAGATGGAGTACTTGTTCGTTTGAGTCGAAAAAATGGAGAGCTACATGCTATTGAGTATGATGAAGAGAAGCTCCTACTAGCAAGTGAGTATGATGTTGAGGTTAGGTAGTCTATGACAAAAGGATTAAGAAATGTTCTTCTGGTTGAAGGGAATGATGATAAACATGTAGTGCTAAACATATGGAAGAAACTCAACACAAACCCTCCTCCCTTTGAGATAATAGACTCCAAAGGGATTGAAAAACTACTCAATTTGATAGAAATTGAATTAGCGATTGAAGGTATAGAAGCAGTTGGCATTATCGTTGATGCTAATGATGATGCTCACAAGAGATGGAAACAACTGTCCAATCGGATTCATCGTAGCTCCCAAATTCAAATTCCTGATGAGCCTGTACCGCAAGGCACTATTGTTGCGGAAAAACCTCGCGTAGGTGTTTGGATGATGCCGGATAATAAGTCCTTAGGTGAAATAGAATCATTCATTCACCAGATGATTCCCAATGATGACAAAATTTGGCCCCGATCTGAACGTTATGTAGCCGAAATTCCAATAGCAGATCGAAAATTTAAACCTCACAAAGAGTTAAAATCTATCATACATGCATGGATGGCTGTTCGGGAAACTCCCCGACCAGTCGGGACTGCTATAGGTGCTGGAGATTTGAATCTTGACACACCACTGGTTACTACATTTAACCAATGGCTAAACAATCTATTTCTTGAATAAATAAGTACTTTAAGTACATCTCAGAGAATTTTCCTCGAGAAAGATAGTACTCAATTGTTAAGAATCAGTCATTACTCACCCTAATTATGAATCAAACGGTGATCATCTAATGTGTAACTTTTCAGATCAAATAAATGGTATCTGGAATTTGTACTTAAAAATTACTTATCTTAGTCATGTTCGTGATTATTTTTTATCTTGGTGTTCTACCCTTAATGATATATGAAATCGTTTTCACAACGTTTTATTATTCCATTGACCTTTGGTCTATGTATGGCCGGACCTGTTCTTTCACAGGATGTTGAAGAACTTGAAGCGTTATTCTGGGCTCGAAAGGACAGTGCTCTTACCCGTTTTTCTCAAGCCGATGCGGATTTTATGACGGGCATGATTGCCCATCATGCTCAGGCGTTGATCATGTCCGCTTTTGCCGAAACCAATGGTGCGAGCCCTGTCATTCAAACGCTCGCCGCACGCATCATCAATGCACAAAACGACGAGATTCAGATCATGCAAGAATGGCTTGAGAAACGTGATCAGCCCGTACCGCATATCATGATTGAAGACAATCAACTAATGATTCATGGTGTTGATCATCATCATGACATGCACATGCCTGGCATGCTTTCCTCTGAACAACTGCAAGAACTTGAAGAAGCAAAAAACTCAGAGTTTGACCGTTTATTTCTTGAATACATGATCATGCATCATGAGGGGGCCGTCCACATGGTCCACGAGCTATTCAATACCGACGGGGCGATCACAGGTGAATCTACCTACAGATTAGCATCCGACATTCAAGTTGATCAAATTACAGAAATTGATCGCATGAAGTTGATGCTTGAAGAACTTGAAAACTTAAACTAATTTCAATCTTTTGATCATATGAATATTCGTACTCTGCTGTGTACTGTATTGATAGTCGCAGGCATCATTGCCCCCAAATTAGGGCTTGCCCAACAGTCCATGGTGTTTGATGACCCACGCGTTGGGCTTCAGTCAGGCTTGTTTGATGCCGAAGAGGCCATCTGGAATTTAAATAAGCTGACCACCGTTCCACCTCCCAAAGACTTTGTTGGTGCCATCAATAGCGACTTGGCATTCAAAGACCATTATGTCTTCCAAGGCAATTACAATGGAGTTCAGATATGGGATGTGTCTGATCCTGCATCACCCGTGATCGCCCGAGAGTACCTTTGCCCAGCTTCTCAAAGTGATGTGTCCGTCTACGAAAATCTCCTGTTCGTCTCAGGAGAAGGACTTGGTGGTCGATTGGACTGCGGAACGCAAGGGGTTGATGAACGAATCAGTGAAGACCGTTTGAGAGGAATACGAATTTTTGACATTTCGGATGTTCTCAATCCAGAGTACATTCACAATGTCCAGACCTGCCGTGGATCACATACCCATTCACTACTCAAAGACCCAGAGGATGATGAGAATATCTATGTGTATGTAGCGGGTTCTGCACCTGTACGCCCCGCCGAAGAATTGCCTGGGTGTTCGGGAATGTCCCCAACCGATGATCCCGAAACTGCATTGTTTCGGATTGAAGTGATCAAGGTTCCTTTGTCCAATCCGAGTGAGGCCGCCATTGTCAATTCACCACGTATATTTGAGGGGCTGACCGCTGCCCCAGTGCATGGACCTACCGATGCCGAAAAGATTGAATTTGAAGAAGCTAGAGCACGTGGGGACTTTGTTGTATCGATCGGAGCCCGCAATTATATTCTTCCACCCGGTTATGTTGCTCCTATGGTTACAGATTACTTTGAGCAGCAAGAGATCACTGATCCTACCGTTGCAGATACCAATGCTTTTCGCGAAGCATTGCCGGGCATGATTTCGGCGATGATGGGGCTTGATGTGATTGAGGGGAGAGGGCCCGATCAATGCCATGACATCACCCTTTATCCCGAAATTGGACTCGCTGGTGGTGCATGTGAAGGCTATGGTCTTCTTTTAGATATTACCAATCCGATCAATCCTATCCGGATTGATGCCGTTGCCGATAGTAATTTTGCCTATTGGCATTCTGCTACCTTCAGTAACGATGGATCAAAGATTCTATTTACAGATGAATGGGGTGGGGGTAGAGGTGCAAAATGCCGCGATTCGGATCCGATGGAGTGGGGGGCTAATGCATACTTCTCTATCGACGAGAACAATAAGATGCATTTTGAGAGTTACTATAAATTGCCAGTTCCCCAAACGAAAACGGAAAACTGTGTTGCTCATAACGGCTCATTGATTCCCGTTCCTGGCAGAGATATCTTTGTTCAGTCATGGTATCAGGGTGGAATTTCGATTACCGACTGGACGGATCCTGCCAACGTCATGGAAATTGCATATCACGATCGAGGGCCTGTATCGGACGAAGAATTAGAAATGGGAGGGAGTTGGTCGGTCTACTGGTACAATGGATACATTTATAATAGCGAGATTGCTCGGGGACTTGATGTCTTTGAACTGATTCCAAGCGAATTTCTGACCGAAAATGAAATCGCCGCAGCCAATACCGTTCAGATGGAGTATCTCAATGCACAGAAGCAACCAACGTATCGTTGGCCTCCATCGTTTGTACTCGCACGTGCCTATGTGGACCAATTTGAACGAAAGGGTACTATGAGTTCTGACGAAATCGCCTCCCTTCGTGCAGAAATTGATGAGGCTGAACAGCAGGGGAATGAGGAGATCATCTCCCGTATTCAGGATTTAGCCAGTGCATCCGATTAACGCGATTGTAGAGCAATATTTTTCTCATTGAGAATATACGAAGATCATCATGTCTTCTGATAGAGTTTACGATCATTATTTTTATTTAAATCAATAGTAACATGAACATTGGGCTTGTCGCACGCTTAAGCGTTATGATGTTTATCCAGTATTTTATCTGGGGAGCATGGGCACCAACTTTAGGGAATTATATGAACTCCATCGGCATTGGAGATCAGATTCCACTCGCCTACGCTTTACATCCCATTGCGTGTATCATTGGACCATTTTTTCTTGGAATGGTCGCTGACCGTTTCTTTGATTCCGAAAAGTTGTTAGGAATTTTGATGCTCATCGCTGGGGCATCTATGTCTGCAATGCCACTTGTAGAAGGCACGAATTTGTTTTTGCCACTTCTAGGCTTGCATGCATTGTGTTACTTTCCTACACTCGGATTGACGGCTTCTCTGGCTTTTCATCACATGAAAAATCAGGAAAAAGAGTTTCCTGTAGTGCGGGTCTTTGGAACCATTGGATGGGCAGTCATAGGATTATTTATGGGTTATATCCTACAAGATGATGCCTCGTCTACTCCTTTGTATATCGGTGGAGGTGCTGCGTTGTTTTTAGGACTCTATAGTTTTACGCTTCCATATACTCCACCACCATCCAAAGGTCAGACCACTTCGTGGAAACAGATTGCTGGAATTGATGCATTTAATGCTCTCAAGAGCAAATCATTTGTGGTATTTCTTGCCGCGGCGATGCTCATCTTTATCGCATTTGGAACCTACTTCCCTTATGCACCGCTTTATTTTTCGGCTGTCCATGATGGATTCTTTTCAGGAACAGGACTATTTGCCAATCCAAGCGGAGAAATGGCTTGGGGGCAGGTGAGTGAGATCTTCTTTATGTTGGCCATTCCGTTTTTCTTCCGTCGACTAGGCGTGAAGTGGATGTTACTTCTCGGTATGTTAGCATGGGTGGTGCGGTTTGCAATCTTTGCCGTTGGTGCCAATGCAGGAATGTATTATTTCATTTTGATCGGGATCTTGATTCATGGCATTTGCTATGATTTCTTTTTCGTTACGGGTCAAATTTACATTGATAAGAAAACGGCTCCTAAAGTACGAGGACAAGTGCAGGGACTTCTAGTTCTTCTCACTCAGGGGGTAGGCTTCTTACTTGGAACCCAGCTCAGTGGTGCCTACGTCAATACGTTTGGAGCCAATGGGCAGTTGAGTCTCGGCGGGTGGTTTAATTTTTGGCTCATCTTTGCCGTTGCTACCCTAGTGTTTTCTTTGGCTTTTGTCTTATTATTCAATGATCGAGTTGCAGATCATCAACCATCTGCTGAAACTCAATCTGACTAACTCACTCTCAACAATCAATTTTTAACATGAATATTTTTCAAGGTTTAATTGCAGTGACTGCTCTCATGTTCTTCTGCATGAGTTCCAATACATCCGCTCAGGATGTTTCCTCCCAAGACATGGATGATGATCATCATCATCATATGTCCGATACTTTATGGCATGAACTTGGATCAGATCATTGGCGACGCTATCAAGGTGAGGGTTTGCCTGAAGCATGGCATACGATGGAGGATGGAACGATTCATTTCACTGGGGAAGGACAAGGTGGTGATATTGTAACGATGGACCAGTATGAGAATTTTGAACTGGAGTTGGAATGGAAAATTTCCCCAGGTGGTAATAGTGGCATCATGTTTCGGGTTTCTGAAGAGCATGATGCTCCCTGGAGAACTGGACCAGAGTACCAGATTCTTGATAATGAAGCCCATCCCGACGGGAAAGAGGGAACGGATCGTCATGCTGGTGCAAACTATGATATGCATGCACCATCATCGGATGTAGTGCACCCCGCAGGCGAATGGAATCACGCACGTATCATGGTCAATGGTGCCATGGTGGAGCACTGGCTCAACGGCGAGATGATTGTTTCGTATGAATTATGGAGCGATGCATGGAAAGCTGCCATTGCAGAAAGTAAATGGATTGATATGCCAACCTACGGGATGACAAAGGTAGGACATATCTGTCTTCAGGATCACAGCGATCCTGTCTGGTTCAGGAATATCCGCATCCGTTCTTTACCCTCATCATGAGGATGATTGTCATGAATGAATCGGACTAGTGCTTAGATCATGATGGGATTAGATATTCATCCTTCATTCTGGGCGGCTTTTATCTGGTAGTGCATACGCTAGATAGGAGTCGCCCGATTTTGTTCCCATTTTACCCCCGCCAGCCGCAATCACCACAAATTGTCTGCCGTCTACTTCATACGTAGCCGGGGTTGCATAGCCTCCCGCTGGTAGCTGAGTTTCCCAGAGTATTTGTCCAGTATCTTTATCAAATGCTCGAAACTGCTCATCTTTTGTGGCAGCGATAAAAATTAAACCACCAGATGTAACGACGGGGCCACCATAGTTTTCTGTACCCGTTGGTGGTACTCCTCTTTTAGTCAATTCTGGAAATTCTCCCAAGGGCACAGACCATGCAATGCTACCAGTATTGAGGTTAATGGCATTCAGGGTGCCCCAGGGTGGTTTGACTGCGGGGTAGCCATCCTGATCCAGAAATCTATTGTAACCGGTATGACCATAGGGCGAACCTGCAAAGGAAGTGCTCAAATCCAAATCAGAATCCTGATTATGATTCGTTGCGAAACTATTCTCTTGTTCAAAGAGAAAATTCGTAATGGAGGACACCTCATCTGATTGTAGAAAACCAAACGAAGGCATAAAACCAATCCCATGAGTCATCAGGTGGTCCACTTCTTCTTTGGACATTCGCGATTGAAGATTCAACAAGGCGGGTGGATCACCACCAATAGATCCTTCCCGTTCCAGCCCATGACATCCAGCACAATAGCGTTGATATAACCCTTGCCCACTCGTTGCTCCATCAGGATTTAAGGGAACCATCGTCAGAATCCATGGCATTTCATTGCTATTGACATAGAGCATGCCGGTTGTCGGATCATGTGCTGCGCCTCCCCATTCGGCTCCTCCATCAAAGCCAGGGAAGATCATGGTCCCTTCAGTACTTGGGGGGACAAATTGACCATTGGAACGAATTTGTCGAAAACGCTTCAATACATGATCATGGGATTCAGGAGAGATATCTGTAATATCTTCTTCATCAAACCGTTGACGAGAGAAGGGAGGAGGATTGATTGGAATAGGCTGACTGGGCCATGCTTGCTCTCCTTGTAAATCAGAGGTAGGGAAGCTATGCTCTTCAACTGGAAATAAAGGTTGGCCCGTTGCACGGTCAAGTAAAAACACATGGCCGCTTTTCGTCACTTGAGCTAAGGCATTGATTTTCAAACCATCATGAATCACAGTGGTCAAGTTGGGTGGGGCGGGTAAATCTCGATCCCATAAATCATGGCGTACCGTCTGGTAGTGCCATTTTCGCTCGCCAGTCAAGGCATCCAATGCAAGAACCGAGTTTGCAAACAGATTTTCGCCGACTCGATTGCCTCCCCAAAAATCAAATGCCGCAGAGCCTGTCGGAATAAAGACCGTTCCACTTTGCTGATCAAGGCTCATTCCGCTCCATGCATTTGCACCTCCAATAGATTGATAGGCATATTCGGGCCATGTATCATGCCCAAATTCACCCGGTTGTGGAATCGTATGAAAGATCCACTTGATCTCACCCGTTCGTACATCATAGG
This sequence comes from Bacteroidota bacterium, assembly GCA_026708685.1. Classification (GTDB taxonomy): domain Bacteria; phylum Bacteroidota; class Rhodothermia; order Rhodothermales; family Bin80; genus Bin80. Next base: position 35,944 of record JAPOUL010000021.1, on the reverse strand, counting down.
CTCTAATATGACCGGGTGCTGATCGGATACCTTCGGATAAAGATGTTCCCTGAATCAGCAGATGTTGATAGATGATTCCCGGTGTACGGGCGGAAACGGACAATCCAGTTACATCTCGGCCTAATCCATCACGTAAATTAACAGCGCCGTCATTACCAAAAGAAGGAATCAACTGACCGGTTTGTGCATGGAGTGCAAATAGTTTGGATCCCGCAGAAAATAGGATTCTGGGGACATATGTCTGATTTCCTTTCCAAAAGGTTACACCGCGATTGATTCCTGGGCCTTCCGATACCGCTCCTGCATCAAAGGGATCAAATCGCCAAATCTCATCCCCTGTGGATGCATTGAGTGCAATCGCATTTAATCCAGCAGTTGTAGCATATAGAGTTGAGCCAACGATGATGGGGTTGCACTGAATCTGCGATCGTCCACTTGGATCTGCATCACCAGAACGATAACTCCATGTAAGCGATAGATCGTCTATATTGCCCCTATGGATCTGACTCAATGTTGAATATTGACTACTGGATGCATCGCCAAGATAAACTGACCACTGTTCATAGGATTCCATTGGATCCGTGGATATCTGGGTACATCCAATCAGTGCAATCCATATCAGCATTAGGTACATGCCCTTCATTCACCGATTTCATAAGATAGCATGTAGATGCTATGGTGTATTCAAAGAAAATAATTCCCTCAGATACAATTCAATGTCCCTGATTGAGTGAAATACTCCGTGTGCTCCAACATGCTCAAGAACATCGTATGAAAATGTAGTGGCTACTCCAAAGGTATGACATCCAGCTTCCATAGCACTCTGTATTCCATATTGAGAATCTTCAATGACCAAACATTCAAGGGGGGCAAATCCCAGACCATCAGCACCTTTGATGTAAGGCTCTGGATCAGGTTTAGGGTAGGTTACATCTTCTACGGTAACAATCGATGAAAAATAAGAGATCAAGCCAAGATTTCTAAATGCTCTTTGTTGATCCGATTTCGTTGCAGATGTTACGAGTCCTAATGGGAGTCCTTGATCATTGACATATTGTAGCAGATCCATTGCTCCGTCCATCAATTGAAGTTCATCGGCTAAGGAGGCAAATACAGAATGTTTGGCTGCAATGAGCTTTTCAACGGTGGCGGAACCCGTCCCAAAATGTCTGGAGATGTATTCGTAGACCCTTGTTTCGGTCCACCCTTTAAAGGTTGGAGTCACAGTTTTAGGAACATCTAATCCATACTGTTGGCATACGATTTCTTGTGCTTTTTCATGGATCGGCTCAGAGTTCACCAAAACGCCATCCATATCAAAAAGTATAGCCTTAGGAACCAATATATCTATATCCTCCTGAATTTGATGGTGATCACTTGTAAAGGAAACAAATCAAAGTAAGGATCCTGTATTGATTATGGAATGGCTCCATGCGTCCGTAAAGGAATACGAAGAAGATTCATATTTGCAGTCACATAAAGCGTGGATCCATCATCACCGAAAGCACAATTAGCCGTTGCAGTCGTTGTATTGATCGTGCCAAGGTGATCTCCTTCTGGATTGAACACTAAGATCCCGCCTGGTCCACTGGCAAATATGTTTCCATGAACATCTACTTTTAATCCATCAGGTAACCCTGGAAATTCATTGCCCACTTTATCGGTTGCATCAAAAAATACCCGACCATTGCTGAGTGAACCATCGGGGAGGACATCATACGCCATCCAGATGGCTTCTTCGGGGTTAGAGTTTGATACATAGAGGATCTTCTCATCAGGTGAAAAGGCTAATCCATTAGGGTGACTCAATTCAGATTCAAGAAGAGTCACCTGTCCATCTGGAGTAAGACTGTACACGCCTTGAAAATCAATCTCTTTGGATGGATCCGACATTCCCTCCACCAAGCCATAGGCTGGGTCTGTAAAGTAAAGAGTGCCGCTGGAGTGTAATACTAAATCATTAGGACTATGTAATTTTGCCCCATCAAATTGATCAACAACCGTATCTAAGGCTGAGTCATGATCTGAAAGATTCCCTTTCAGCTGAGCTATCCGCCTGTCACCATGCTGGGCAATCAATAGATGTCTCTCTGAGTTGATGGTTAATCCATTAGATCCTAATGCCCCTGCTCGGTCTACACTGCCCGTATAGCCTGATGGTTCAAGGAATACTTGAAGATCATTTTCTGCACTCCATTTATAGATTTTGTTGGTGTACACATCTGAAAACAATAGAAATTCATGTTCTCTCACCCATACAGGGCCTTCGGTCCAATAAAATCCATCTGCCAATACTTCAAGTTGAGCATCAGGATCAATTAGATCTTCTAGGGCTTCATGATGGAGTTCTACAGAGCCGATCAACTGTTGAGCGGATGTAGGGAATACATGGAGGACGGATATCAAGAATGATAGTCCCAAAAAATAGTTTAACATAGTCATGTGTGGTTTTATGAATCTGGGTTTTGTGTTGAGGAATTCAACACGCCTAATGAATCTGGTATCCCTTGGTTGGTGGGATCAGACAATTCAGTTGTCGTCCATGCCTGTGAACGATCAACGGTGTGTTCCCGCACCAACCGTACCTCGTCTTCGGTGATTTCGGAGGCATCGTTTTCCCATGCCGTTCTAATATACGTGAGTAGTGCGGCGATTTCTTGATCATTCATAAATGTTTTCCACGGAGGCATAACGCCAGTGTAAACCATGTCGCCTACTTGCATTTGCCCCATGACTCCATCCAATACAATTCGAGTCAAGCGTCCTTGATCGCCGGTCACCCAATCCACTCCATTGAGAGGGGGAAAAACACCCATGATACCTTCACCATTGGCTTGATGACAGGAAGCACAGCGACTTAAATACAATGTCTCACCATCTGGGTCTTGTGAACTTTGTGCATAGCTGTTTACGTTCACTGTTAACAAGAATGATGATTCAATAGATAAAAACAGTTTCAACAAAAAAATAGGTCTTATCACCATGAAGCAATTAAATTTGTTAAATATAAGAATATAATTCAGTCATCTACTATACAAGGATATTAGAAAACAAAGAATCATATATTCATGAACTCAATGATATAAACTAAACTCAACAAAAACGGCATAAAAGGAACTTAGCTGTTGAAGTCCTTAGTGTCAGAGTCCCATATTGTAAGACAAGAGTTGAAGTCATCTTGATTCTCGTTGCCCCGCACCAGCCGCTAATCCAGCCGCTAACGCAATTATGAAAAGGTAATTCTTCAGAAAAAAAGGGTTTTGAGTCAAAGTGGAGATAGTAACTGCAATTAATGGCACAGACCCTGCCAAACCTGCCAAACGTGTCCATAGATCGGTTATATCGCTCTGGAATGCACGCAATCCTAATTTTGTTGCAGAATACCAGAAGATAAGTACTAATCCAAGCCCCCATAACCCATATTTGTACCACATTGCGATGTATCCATTGTGTACAAATGTATCCATATGGGTAGTTTGATGGACAATATCATAAAATAAGTATGATACTCCAGGGCCATACCCAATCAAAGGATTAACAATGATTTTTTCAAATACAGCATAAGTTTCACGAAATCGGTTAATCAGTGAAAGATCTTGGGTTATGGATGAAGCAATAGAGACAAAACGCTCTGATATGCCCTCAACGATCACATTCAAAAATGGGCCTACGAGCAATAATCCTACTCCAAGAATAAGAACTGTTACAATAGACCCCGTAAATAATATCTTGACTTTTTCAGGCCGACGAACCAACAAAGTCAAGATAATTGCTCCTAATAAAAATGCTAGCCATGACCCGCGAGCTTGTGTCATAATTAATCCTGCAAATGTAAGAACAAGTGAACCTGCAGAGAGTAGCAACATTACAGGTCCACGGGCATGAATAATCAAGACTAGACTCATTAGCGAACCTACGAGCAATAGACAATCATTCACGGGCACTCGTGACCCAGCAATCTGCCATAGTTGCGTTGCTCCTAATAAATCCGATGCATATTCAAAAACATTGATGAGTGCTACCAGAGCACTCATAGCTACAATCGTTAGAAGAAGAAATTTAGGGCCATACTTGTGTTCTGCAACAACGTGTTTTACGGGAAAGTAAATCAAAAACATGGAGAGAGAAACTAATTCACTCACTGCTACACGGTAATCTCCTTGAAACAAACCAGTCAAAATCAAAGTAAATGGAAGAAGGAGTAAAAAAAGGGCAAGTGACAAATCCGTTCTATCCACTAGAATCTGTTGAGATGAAATACCTTGATACAAGAACCAAGAACCAATTACCGCGAAAAGATAGACAGCATATATGACTTCAGTGATTTGAAACCCCATCTCATTTGAAGCTATCACCGCAAATCCGATGATAACGGTGACTAAATTAATCGTTGGGTTAGCAAATAAAGTGCATATTACTAAAGCTCCTATAATGATTATAGGTAGAGAAACAGAATAGAGCAATGATCCAGTTGACACCACTAGAATAGTCAAAACTATTCCCAAAAACAAGCACCCGGTTACTATGAAATGTCCGGTATTGTATAATTTTCCATTGGTCATTATTGATGAACTTGTGTAATTTGAGAACTATCAATTACGTTTAGATTTGAAGTAGTAATTGTTAGGAGTTTATGGATTTAACCGTGAATTAATTAAGGAATTATTATTTTTCCACCAAGCCATGAATAAAACATAAACCAATGAGAGCATTAAACCAGATAATGTGCTAGCTACGCAAATGGCAGCCCGCCAGGGACGAGCTTTTTCAGTGGGTGGGATGGCCGGATCTAAAACCTGAACCGATTTAGCTGAACGTTCCTCAGATAATCGTGCCTCCTCTAACAATGGTCTTGCAAATTCTACAAGACTTGATAAGATAACAGACTCCACCTGTAACTCCGCAAATTGGAATGCCACATCAGGTAATTCATCTTGTGAAATAGGCATGATTCGCTCTCCACCCTCTAAGGCTCGGTCATAGGACTCTCTAGCGTTTTCCACGGCCTTCTGAGCGGCACGTGTTTGAGAATGATTTGGACCATAGAGGTAAAGTAGATTATCAAACTCTAATTCGGCAAGAAAAATTTGAGATCTCCATTCGGTTAACCCTTCAATGAAAGCGGGTCCTTGAGTCGTAAGATCAATGATTCCAGTATTTTGCTGAAGCTCGCGAATAGATTGAAGGACAGAGTTGAGACTATCGTCAATTTCGTGATAGCGCTTCTCCACAGTTATTCGGTAGGATTTCGCAGTTTCAGTTGACAAATCTGTACTCAATTGATTCAATTCGGAAACAAAGAAGTTTGCCATGTCTGCAGCCCGCTCTGGATCTTGGTCGTAAACTTGAATAGATAAGTAATTATATTCGTTATCTACAATGAACTCGGTATTAGCACTTAACTCCTGTAATGCATCCTTCATCGGAGATTCACCATCCGAAAGATCATAGATAGTAATTAAGTCAAATTCCTCAACAACATTTTGATTGAGAGTACGACTGTTAAGAATGGCAAGTTCTTGTTGGTAATCACTTACAATTCCACCGAGAAGAGAGGATGCTGCAGATGTTGAACGCCCTCCAAGAATACTTGATAGTAAACCCGTAGATGTCTGACCGGGAATTAAAAGCCTCGTCTCTGCTAGATACCAGTTGGGAAGAAAAAGACTGATGATCACAGCAGAAATGCCCGTAAACCCGGTGATTCCAATGATCAACCACTTTTGAGCAAGGATCGCTCGGATAGATGACCAAAAAATTTCTGCTGACTTAGTGTCCGTCATCGAAAGAGAGCAATAATGGTGGCAGCCAATCCAGTTGCTACAGAAATCCCAGTAACAATCGTCTGGGTTCTCTGTAATCGTATTTGACGATTCCTTACGGTTAAGTCTTCCAGCCAGCCAACAAAAATAGCATCACCTGGATGAACAATCTCGTTTGATCCTCGGCGGACAATGCCGCCACTGCCTCCATAGACATAGACATTCTCCGCAGCTGGACCTTCTCCACCTGCACGTTCAACATAATATTTAGCCGTCTTCCCAGAGATAAAATTCACAAATCCAGGTTGTGGGACGTGTCCAGTGACATAAATGGTTCCTTCATCACGCGGGAAAATAAGCCGGTCTCCGTCAAAAAGCACAACATCTTCAGAGCTGCCGTCTAACGCACCGGCAAGGTCAACAGCAACATGGGTTCCAATTTTACCAGAAAAAGACCTCTGGAATCCTTGAGTAAACTCAATCGCCATATCATCTCCGATAGTAGGGGATTGTTGCTGAGTTATGGCCGGAACATCTGGAGGTGCAGATATCAGCTTATCAGAACTTGAACGTTCTAATACGGCACCTGTCAGATTAGCTCCATCCCTCAAGCCTCCAGCCAATTCAACCAGTTCGCTAACCGTTGTCGTACCTCCTTGAATGACATATTCTCCTGGATAGGTAACCCATCCAAGAATGCTAGCCACTGCCGATTGCGGCTCATAAATGGTGATATGATCCTCTGGCATTAATGGAAATGAAGCAATGGAGTCAATTTGAAGATCTTCAACACTGAGGTCTAATATGGTATTGGACGATGCTTGACTCCAACGTATCAAACGAAACTGAACAGACCTGTCAAGTTCGCGTCCTCCATTGGCAAGGTTAAGAATACTCATGACCGTATCATCAGGTCTCCAATCATAGATACCTGGCCAAGCAACACCTCCCGAAACCCGAATACCTTCATGGACGGGGTGATAAGCGGGAACATTGATTTGATCTCCATCTCTTAAAACTGGGTTGAAATCTGTATTCCCAGTTGTTTGATAACGCGTAAAATCAACTAAATCTTCAGTGCCGTCTAAATGTTGTATTCTGATATTCCGAAGAGCGGGTACATAAAGATCATTCATCTTGAGATGAAGACTACTCTCAGGAATCGCAAAGTCAACTTTCACATCATCTTTGGTGAGTCTTGTCGTGAGTAGAGCAGACGAGAGTGCTTGTTGAATCACATCACTAATTCGTGATCGGGGGAGCATCAAATACCGTCCAGTTTCGAGAACAGATCCAGTCACATGGACATAAAAACTTCGGGCCTGCACTAGGGATAAACTCACGGGTGCATTGGAGTAACGCGTTTGCATCATCTGAGTTGCCTCCGAAACGACTTCGGAAAGAGATCGCCCACTTGCATGAACGGAGCCAGCTTCAGGCAATATAAGTGAGCCAGAAACGGACACGGTAATGGGAATCTCAACGGGTGTAACTCCACCAATCATTAATGTGAAGATATCTCCAGGTCCAACAAAGTATTCATCAGGATCAATTGCCCCTTCAAGGGCTAGCATACCCGATTGGGCAATCTGGGTCATAATAGATCCTTGAATCTGAGACTGCTGATCATCGCCCGAGAAGAAGATGTTACTGCTATTGAGAACTTGAGCAGATGCATGAAGAGGACCATGCAACAAGGACACAAGAACAATCAACGAGAAAACAAATCTATACATCGGCAAATGAAAGAATGGTGTGCAAAGGGGAAAAACAGCCCGATGTAGCAAGTGTTGGGGTAATCTAATGAAAGCCCGTCTAACAGAAACTGGTTTGATATGTTTCATCTGATCAGCGAAAACTAAAGGAAGAAACGTTTTGAATTCATCCAATGATTAGAATGGGCAATCATGAAAATTGAATCCATAGGCAGTTGGATATACAACTGGAATTAGTGGGAAATATTATGGACGATCTTCATGGTGAACACTTTCAATGAGCTTGATCCATTGATTACGGACGGCATCTGGGCTAAATATGGTTTCGTAGTGGTGATGTGCTCTCTTGGATTGATCAAGCCACACCGTATCATCGGTTAGAGATTTCAATGCAAGTGCAATTGCGTTAGGATCGTGAGAGGGCACCAAAGTGGCTCCTTGTTCAACATTAACAAGTGCTTCAAAAACTGGACGTTTGGTAATGATCAATGGAGTTGCTGTACTCAGTGCCTCAATAATAGCTAGTGGTTGTGCCTCATGGCTCAATACACTTGGAAGAACGAAGGCATGTGCCCTACGATGTAGTTCAGCAACTGTAGAACGATCATCAATGGGTCCGTGGACGGTTACATCGTTTGAAAGTCCTAATTGTTGTACTTTTGAATGAAAGTGTTTTTCATCGCCATCTTGATTCCAACGTCCAGCAAAATCGGCTTTGATAGAAATGCCAAGTTTTTGAGCAATTGCGAGTCCCTGTAGCAGGTCATAACATCCTTTTTGTCTCATTATATGGCTTAAAAATAAAACTCTGAGGTGCTTGGAAGACGAATAGTCCTGACGCTTCGTAAGAATCTGCTCTTTGGAAGCGAGAGGTAGAACATAATTAGGAATCACATGGAGCTTATGACTTGGAATCCATTTAGAGACCTGATTGGCGAGTTCATCGCTCAAAACTACAATATGGTTGAGACGGCGTACTAAACGACGAGCAGTGGGTGCTGTTTTCCAGTCTGTAAAGATGCGGGAAAAATTTCCCCAGTGCACCACAGCAATGATAGGCTGCTGGTTTGTTAGACAGGGAATCACGGTCAAGATATCACGCCAGTGGCCCGATGATTGTCCAGAAATACTGGGCCACACCACAATGTGCCCATCTGAGAGTCTAGTTTGGATCCTGTGCTTTAGCCCTAAATAGTGACCGACTGTACGCGTGAACCCAGAAAGTCCTGAGGGTAACATTGATCGGTGGGGGAGGGTGGTGCTTAGCTGTTTAATTTCATATTCTTGTTGTAGCAAGTTTGAGAGGGATTGAGTTGCAAGACTCTGTCCATCAATCGGCGGAGGAAACCGCCCAAGTATATGGAGGGACTTTTTTAACATTGATTCATCGTCATCCAACAATTCAACTCTACGAAGAATATTGTTTTCTCATCTCCATTCTCTGCATGGGATGCAGGAAGCGATTGGTGGGATGTATAATCCAAAAGGATCAATACTGACCTTGATACGGTGATATGGCGCGAGAACAGGTCTAAGAGTTGTCAATCACTTACTCTGATACGATTAGGACAAGGTCGTATTCGTGATCAATTATCTGAACGGTTTCTCTGAAGAAAGGAACAATATAGCGTCCTTTTTGATCACGGGTTAGTTCAGCAGAGGTGAAGGTAAGGAACTCTCCGTCATATGTACCCTGAAAGGTATAATCCATCATAATGCGATTTGATGTCACACTTCGCTCTAGTTCATAGCGACGCACTTCATCAAAATTTTTGCCTACATGGAGTGAAACATTAGAAATTTCATAATCACGTCGTATCCTAACGGTAGCTGGTGTTGATCCCTGCTGAGAGCCATCAACAAATAACCAAGCTCGCTTGACCGAAAATGGCTGTGACCCACTTGAGTCTTTAGGTGCTCTTGAGGTAACGGTTACGCCCAGCGGAGTCGTGATACATCCCCAAAGAAGCAGTACAGCAACAAAAAAGGGAGGTAGAAAGTGGCGCATCAATTTGGAAAATATGAATCAAATCATCGTTCGATACATTTCAATGATTCAAATTATTAGTAGGGGAAAGTAGACCGAATTACTGATTTTTTAACATCATTGGAGATAAATGGTTTCACAATCATCATCAATCCTGATAGAGAATGACCGTTTACATATTAGGTCATCAATTCTCTGCAAACATATATTTCCACAAAAATACTAAATGCATACATATGTATTGAGGGGATAAAGTCGTAAAATTTCTGAAAAACATTGTATTTACATATATAATTACAGCACATTCCACTGATGAAAGGTTAGAATTTGATGATGAGAAGATTGGAATAAAAAGAGGTAGACTCGGTAAAAGTGGTTCAGCAGATCATTCTATCATTTTTTGGAGCGACAGCCATAGACATATGTTCATTATTGTGAAGTTTTTTAATCATATGATTTTATGAAAAGATACCGTTTTCGATCAAGATAGGTTTGGTAGCATGGTTGGCTTTTCATCTGATTCTTCTTGTTCAAAAGATGATGATCTTGACTGTTGCAATTCATTTATGCTTAAATTGTAGATTATGTAGACCACTAACATCTTACTACTATGACTCGTGTGATCTGGGCATCTGTTGTTGCAGCCCTTGGCGGCCTGCTCTTTGGATTTGATACCGCCGTGATTTCAGGGGCCGAGGGTGCACTCAGAAATTTATACAACCCCACGTATGAATACCTGAGTACTCTCTTTGGATCACCTGCATTCTGGCATGGCACACTTGTGTCAAGTGCCTTGCTCGGAACCATCATTGGATCCCTCGCATTTGCAAAACCAGCTGATCGGTATGGACGACGTCCCATGCTCATGCTTATGGGGATCCTTTATCTGGTATCCGCGATCGGTAGTGCTTTTGCGTGGAATGCAGAATCCTTTACTTTCTTTCGTTTGATTGGGGGGCTTGGGGTAGGTGGAGCATCCGTCGTGGCCCCAATGTATGTTGCTGAAATTGCACCCGCCAAAATGCGGGGGCGACTCGTCGCCATGGTTCAACTCAACATCGTACTTGGCATCCTGGTTGCCTATCTCTCCAATTACATCATTGCGTCATTTGATTTGGGTAGTTTGGAATGGCGATGGATGTTTGGAGTAGAAGCCGTTCCTGCACTTGCCTTTACCTTACTGCTATTTACCAATCCACGAAGCCCCCGATGGCTGATTGCACAAGGACGCGATCAGGAAGCAGAAATCGTCTTAAAAGAGATTGGAGGTGGCAGTTTTGATGTGACCAAAGAATTCAATGCAATACGTCATTCTCTAGAACAAGCGCGTGAACACCTTGCTGAAAAGTTCTTTCAACGCAAATATCTCACGCCCATTCTACTTGCCATTGCTATCGCGGCATTCAACCAACTCTCTGGAATCAATGCACTGATCTACTATACGCGTAGAATCTTTGAAATGGCAGGTGCATCAGGTACCTCAGCACTTCTGCAATCGGTTATCATTGGTGGGGTAAATCTCCTCATGACAGCTGCGGCCCTTACGGTTATTGATAAACTAGGACGCAAGAAATTGATGCTTGTAGGCTCCATAGGCTATATCGTGAGTCTATCAGCAACCGCCATTGCTTTCTATACCGATACCACCGGACCAGTAGTCTTGGCCAGTCTGATCGTATTTATTGGTTCTCATGCGTTTGGACAGGGTGCAGTGATCTGGGTGTTCATCGGCGAAATTTTTCCCAACAGTATTCGGGCACGAGGGCAAAGCCTTGGGAGTTTTGTTCACTGGATCATGGCAGCAGTCATATCCCTTACCTTCCCAATGATTGCCGAAGTATCGGGTGCCAATATCTTTGCATTTTATGCTGTTTGTATGATCGGGCAACTTCTGTGGGTCATCTTTGTCATGCCAGAAACCAAGGGAATTCCACTGGAAGAAATGAACAAAAAACTCGGTATTGACTGAAATACGCATGCTTTCACTTATTGACATCATTGTCATCATTGTCTATTTGATTGGGGTTGCCATCCTTGGAATACGACTCGGAGGGAAGCAACGCTCAACAGATGACTATTTTTTAGGGGGACGCGATCTACCATGGTGGGCCGTCTGTTTTTCTGTGGTTGCAACGGAAACCAGCACATTGACCATCATCGGAGTTCCCGCGGTCTCGTATGGTGGAACGATGATCTTTCTTCAGATTACTGGAGGATATCTCATCGGCCGTATCGGTGTCAGCCTGCTGTTGTTGCCGCGTTACTTTAAGGGAGCCATGAGTACAGCCTATGCCTATTTAGGTGAGCGATTTGGCGATCGGATGCGCTCAACGGCATCCTTAACCTTTATGGTCACTCGGCTTTTGGCCGATGGAGTACGATTATTTGCGACGGCCATACCTATCAAAGTGATTGCCGATACTGCTGGAATGACACTGATGGGAGAGCCGATTTCCTACTTCCAGATCATCCTGCTTCTTGGAATCATTACTGCCATCTACACCATGGTTGGAGGGATTCGGGCCGTCATCTGGATTGATGTCGTTCAAATGATTCTGTACGTTGTAGGGGGCCTCCTTTGTGTTGTACTATTAATGCAAGGATTACCTGAAAATTGGGCTCAAATTGCGGCTCTCGAAAATAAATTCAAGTTTATTGACCTTGGTTTTGATGGCTCTCTTACCGATTGGATCACTCAACCGTATGTAGCATTGACGGCATTGATCGGGGGCGGGGTATTCTCTATGGCTTCTCACGGCACCGATCAGCTGATTGTCCAAAGACTTCTCACATGCAGAACGCTCCGTGATAGCCAGAAAGCACTCATAGGAAGTGCAGGATTGATCGCTTTTCAGTTTGCACTCTTTCTCTTGATTGGTGTTCTTCTATGGATCCATTACGGTGGGGTGACACCTCTTGAATTAGGACTCAGCAGAGGCGATGAGATCTTCCCTAAATATATCATTGAGGGACTCCCACCAGGTTTATCGGGCTTACTTCTTGCTGGTATATTAGCAGCTGCCATGAGTACACTGTCTTCGTCGCTGAACTCATTAGCCTCCTCATCCATGCTTGATTTGGTAGAGAGATATTTTAGGAACATGATCAATGACACGCGAAGATTACTGTTTTCACGGGGGTTGACGCTTTTCTGGGCTGGACTTTTTATCGTGTTTGCCAGTTTGTTCGAAAACACTGAAAATCCCGTTGTTGAACTAGGATTAGCCATTGCATCCTTCACCTATGGAGGACTACTGGGGGGGTTCGTGCTTGGAATTGCAGTCAAACGTGCTCGCGAGACCGATGCAATTATTTCGTTTTGTCTTACCATCGTGACGATGGTTCTTATCATATTTGGAGTATGGTTTAGCCCAGATCATGGCTGGATGTTTAACTTAAACCCAACGGACTCTGTCATTCAGGAGTATGGAATGCAACAGATTGCATGGCCTTGGTATACTCTCATAGGAAGTGTATTATGTGTCCTTCTGGGATCTCTATTCTCACTTCGCCACAGATTCGTCAATCGCTAATTTATGAGACGACTCCTAAATATTGATTACAGTCGATTTCTGCCATTCCTACGCAGGTTGGTTTGTATCAAAACTGGAATATTTATCTTCCTGATAATTCTGACCACCCTTGCATTTGAGCAAGGCAATCGCCCAGAAACCTTGAATTCTGTGGGAATGCAATGGGATAAGGAAACCCTTGTTGCTCCGTTTGAATTTCCAATCTATAAATCAGAGGACTCATTGCGGGCAGAGAAGCTACGCCTTAGAAACTCCATTGAACCCATCTTCTATGCTTTTCCCAATGCATGGCTACAAACTCGCGATGTCATTGATTCTCTCTCAATTTCTCTGGATCAGGCTTTCTCCGCCTACACGGATTACCTGTTTGGGGCACGCAGGGATTCCCTAGCCGCTGGGAATGATCCCGACCTTACGAGTCTTTCACAAACGACGATTGCCGATTCCCTGTCGTTCATTGATCTACGACTTCAGACATCTATCCGAATGACTGATTCGGAATGGCGCAGGCTAGGCTGGGATTATGCACGCAGGAACCCTGGCATTCGTACGGGAGCGGTGCTTGAATTAGAAAGTCCTCCACTCTATGAACGCATCTTGAATGCGATTGCCAGTCGGAGTCAGCGCCTTCAATTGCAGGGAGTTCTTGATGTACCCCAGGACTCCCTTTATGCTCCATTTTTTATTGTCAGAGATACGGTTGAGCAAACATTTACTCGATTGTCTTCCTCAGATGCGGTCACTCAATTGGATGCCCGCGATCGTATTCAGGTATGGCTGGAAGAAACGATTCTTCAGCAAGATGTAATGCTCACAGAGGAAACGATAGCTCATCTGATTGAATCCGTCTTTACACCATCGGTGATTTACCAGCCTGAACCAACCCTTCAAAGATTTCGCGAAGCCGAAGCCCAGGTCCTGCCCGTTCGCGGAATCGTAACTGAAGGGGAGGAAATTGTCCGCAACGGTGAACAGATTACCCCCGAAATCAAACAGAAATTAGACTCCCTGCAACGAGAAATCGGCAGTGATATCACCGAACCCTTGGGCATCTTTCAATTGCTTGGTCAATTTTTACTTGCAGTGACCATCATCAGTATTTTCACGCTCTTCCTGAAGAATTCTCGACCATTAATCTATCGTAGCATTCGATCCATTATTGTTCTTTCAGGTCTGTATGCAGGCATTGTGATCATCTTGGGAGCGGTCATTCGACTTGCTCCCCCAGAATTTATGTATGCGGTTCCCGTTGTCCTTGTATCTGTACTGTTAACGGTTATTTTTGATTCTCGGCTGGCTCTTCTGAGCACACTCACCATTGGATTGATCGGAGGATTTTTGCTACATTTAGATTTTACCTATACATGGGCTACCATTATTGGAGGGGCAATTGCGATTGTAAGTGCTCGGGGTTTACGTAACCGAGGGCAGTTATTCCTGACGGCGGTCTATGCCTTTGGTGGATATGTTCTTGCTCACATGACGATATGGCTTTATGAGGGAGGAGCTTGGGTAGAACTTCAGGAGCTCTTTTTGTATTCTGGCATAGCCTCATTTCTTCTCGTCACCGCTTATCCTTTTCTCTGGCTTTTGGAACGTGGATTTGACGTAACAACTGATTTACGTTTGCTTGAACTTTCGGATACAAATCATCCCTTATTGAGAGAATTGATGAAACGAGCCCCTGGAACATGTAACCACTCCATTCAAGTTTCAAGTCTTGCGGGATCGGTTGCCGATGAAATTGGGGCGAACACACTTTTAACTCGAGTTGGTGCACTCTACCATGATGTAGGGAAACTGTCATCACCCGAGTATTTTATTGAAAACCAGATGGGTAGTCATAATCTACACGATGATTTATCTCCTTCCGAAAGTGCTCAGATCATCATTAGTCATGTATTGGAAGGAACTGAACTGGCCGCCAAGTATCGGTTGCCTTCTGATGTCGTTCATTTGATTGAATCCCATCATGGAACGACCAGAACCGAGTATTTTTATCAAAAAGCACTTGAGCAGAGTCTAGACCAAGAAACGGAGCTTCAAGAAGATGTCTTTCGTTATCCTGGACCTCAGCCAAACTCTAAGGAAGCAGGGATTCTGATGCTGGTTGACACAGTTGAAGCTGCAAGCCGCACCATGCAGGAGGCTAGCTCAGAAAAATTACAGGATTTGATAGAATCACTGATTGACCATAAGATTGCAGATCACCAATTAGACAATACGGGTTTGACTTTCCGGGATATTTCCAAGATCAAGAAAGTTCTTCTGGATCAACTACTCGCCATCCATCATGTACGAGTCAGCTACCCGAGTGACACGGATTCTGAGGATGTTTTGTGATTTGTGTTAACCATTAAGTTCATCAAAGATATTTTCACAGTCTCTAAAAACATCCCATTAAGTAGAATGGAGCCCCCAAGGATTGAAACAATTGATCAATAGCGATTGGATGAGAACGTAGCATGATTTTCAACTCATAGATTTCAGTGTTATGATGAAATTAGGATTACTGCAATACGGGAATGGATTCTTGATGGATCTTGACGGTTAGATGCTAACTGATCGTTGTATAGTTCACGCATTTTGGATATTAGGCAAGGACGATTTTCAAAATCTTGCATCGCATGCTGCATAGCCATTTCGCAAGATGCGTAAGGAGAAACTCTTCCAGATTTGATATTTTTCCTGATCTTTAATTTAATTTTATTCCAATAAGGGTCCAGTATTAAGGTCCAGTTTTCGACCAACCGTTCAAGTGCCTGTAAGCTTAGATCGCCAAATAAGTTTTCTGGTGAGTTATCGTTGTCAGGGTGATCCAATCCAAGTACTTGTGCTAGTGTAGCCAATGGAGCAAGCATTCTTTCTGGCCTGAGATCCCATTCTCTTAGCTGAGAAACATGAGATATGAGCTGTTCAAGTGCCTTTTCTTGAGCTTCAAGGCTAATTTCTTTTTTGTGTAATCCAAGTTGGACTGTTTTATTATATGAATCTCGTAGGATCTGTGCACATTGAATCTGGTTTCGTTCAACTTTTCCAGAATTGATCGCTAAGAGACGCGGCGGTAGAACATCTAATGACTTGCTCTCTTGTGAACCTTTCAGGTGAAAGATAGTCGTATCCTTCATGGATGGAAGAAATGCGAGTTCTGTTCCCCATAACCCCTGAATTCCTGATCTATCTCTAACCATCTCTTTAATTCTGGTATATGTTGACGCATCCAAGAGATCAAGGATTTTCGAGAGAAGATCATAATAATTATTGTTTCGAAGTTGTCTTGAAGACTGAATGTAGTCCAATGCCCCACAAAAAACGTTCTGCGTCATATCTCTTGGATTCACACAAATTTGTGATTCAGTTTGTGTTCTGGCGGTAATGGATCGATTCATCTCTAATCGTTTTGTAGCATTTCGATCAGATGTTAGAGGTGATGTAGGAATATCAACAAGATAATAGTGAATCTTATCAAAGGGGCTATTGATACGATCAATCCTTCCGAGGCCTTGGATGATATGAATCATGCTTGATGCTACACTGATGCACACTAGGGTATCACATGTCTGCATGTTGACACCCTCAGCCATCTGATACGTCATGAAAATAGATACGCTTTTACTTGTTCGTTTTATTCCATCCTCTGAAAATAAATTCTCAATAACCCTACCTTCGGTTTTGCGGGTATAACTTGGTTTCTTTATATCTCCTAAAATTGCTTTAATTGCATCTGAGTTGCTGGATTTTGAAGTATCTTTTTTAGTTGCAATCACATAAACATCGTCATCGGGATCACATTGTCCCAGCAATTCTGCATACACCATTAAAGGCAATACTCGTTCGGCAAGGAATACCACCTTTGAATGAGATTTTTTAATATGCAACAGTGCGTTTAAACATTTTTGGTGTAAACCATCAATCACCTTTGATTGAAAAAGCTGAGTCAGTTTATCACATTCAGGAGTACGAGCAGCTTCTTGCAGGACATCGTCAAAAATTTCAAGTTGACCAAGTGGGGTTGGTTTAGATTGGTTTTTATGATGCTCTATTTTTCGCAAGGCATTACCAAGATTGCCTGAGATCATTTCATAACGGGCAACCAGCGGGCTTATACGAAAAAGACTAATCAGGTTACGTGCGTGAAGTGCACTATCTCTAAATGTATGAGAATCTAACTCTCCAAAGCGTGAAAATTTTCGTACAATTTTGGGGCGATCACCGCTAATGCAGGCAATCTGATTGACCAAGTCATCGATTTTTTGACGTTCTCGATTGGTAAATGTAAGGGATTTATGTCGCTTATGGTTCTTGATTACAGGGTATAATCCACATTTCCCTGATGTGTTTTTAGTTCTCTCTCCAATGTTATCTCTTGAGCATAGAACCACATATGGTGAGATGATTTCGCAGAGTTTTTCACGTATGTGATCCAGTCTATTATCATCAATCAATGGGTCTAAAAGCACATCAAAACCATCGTCACTACTGTTCAATAAATGGAGACTTTCTGTGAAAAGACCTCGTATTTCATTGACGAAGGTATCGGGCATAAATAAAGATGCACGTTTTTCCTGAAAATGAATGAGACCATCCACATCGCGATTACCTAGCTGTGTTGCCGACAGAAAAATTGTCCATGCTGGTGGGGCATCTTCCACAACCCTTGCACGATTGGATACAAATTTCAATCCAGGAGCAATTTGGTGGCTTTCATCAACGATATGCACAGCGATTGAATTCATGCCTTGATCATGTTTCTTTTTACTTAAATCAGTGTACGAAAGAACTTTGTATTTTCCATCATTCTTTTTCCAACGCTTCTTTATTCTTGGAGGAGAAATGATCAGAGATCCAGTTCTGTATGTTGAGGCCATACTTCCATCGGAGACGGTCTTTCGATGGGTTTCTGAAAGAATGTAGGCCAGATATTTTCCAACAGGTGTTTTACCCGATCCAGCAGGAGCACAAACAAAAGCAACACCATGATCATAGATGGTACCAGCGGCTTGATAAACCAGATCAGACTGATACGGAAACAGGTTTTTTACACCAGCAAGTCCATGATTATCATAATGAGCGGTCTGCCAGTAGATGAACCCGGTTTGTTCAGCTATACATCTGGATACTGCATCTTCTGGGTTCACAGTCCGTAGTAAGTTGCGAAGAATTTCCAGGACTTCTTCTTTGCATTCAACACTAGCACTAAAAATATTTTCAGCGAATTCTGCACAGGATTTTGCCCTCTTGATTATTTCTGAACAATCGGTATCATATTTCAACTCCTCATTCCATTCTATATTGTAATTGAGTCCAGATTGTGAAAAATTAGCACTTCCATGAACGACTCCTAGATCACTGGAAATAACCTTTGCATGCATTTTCCCTCTACCTCTCCATCCAAGTAGTTGCTTGGCCAGTTTTCTATCAAAAACATGAATATCTATTTCTCCCCGTTTGATAGCTTCAATTGCCATAACTGCCTTCAGATCCGAGGTATTCTCTATTTTTAGACTATGATGACTCATATAGTATCGAATAATAGATTCTTTGATCGTATGACCTTTTGGAAAATGCTGTTTGTTAGCGGTATCAATTCCATATACTAAACGGATTTGAGGGCGGGGCAACATAGAAGGATCACGAAGTATTTGCCCAAGTTCATCCATGATGATTGATAGCGAAGAGAGCAAGTCGTGGAAACCTGTTACAATCAAGCACTTTCGTGAGAGTAAGTGAGGTCGCACGAGGTCAAGCACATTTCTATCAATATTATTTGCAGAATGCAAAATTGACTGCATGAAGAGAAATTACAATTGTGAACTAATTGGATGAGTGAATATAAGGAAAGTCAATCGAATGATCGTTGATGACAATGTTGTTGTGTCTTTGATAATCTAAAAATCGGGGTTGCCTATCTTTCAATGAGAGTCGTAGTTAAAATGACGATTTACAGATCATTCTGGTTGAGAGGCTATACAGCATTTACAGAGCATCTCAGGCAATTTATACCAGACAATCTTTTGTTATGGCGGGGAAGGGGAATATAGGCGGGTTGCAAGAAGAAGGCAGATGGTTTTTTTAGTCGTAAAAATCTAGGTTATGGAAATGAAAGTAGCGTTTAAATTGTCTATGGAAGTCAGTAAATCCTGAAAATACACCTTCATATCAGTAATTGCAGATTCTATGTGTGAGAGAACTGCCATTCATGATATAGGTCACCACTGGATGTCTTCTCACACTTCTTGATCGTGAAGTATGTCAGCAACTAAAGGGCAATACAATCTTATTCCATCAATGGTGAATGGAATGAAAGATAATCATCAAAGCCACCAAGAAATAGAAATCATGGGTTGCTCTTTTAGGGGATGCAGGTAATAAGACACCAGTACGAAATACCGCCAAGTTTCAACCAAATACGATTGTATGGAATGCTTCAACAATAGCCATAATTCCCTATTCTATTAGGGAAAAGATATAGGTGCTAAAGTGATACTTGAGGCATAAAACATCTTGGTACTGGCATGTCTGCAACGGTTTTGAGACCTGGAGATGAAGCAAACACCTGAGGAATGGCATTGACCAAGGCAGCAACCGTCGCGGTGTCTCCAAAAATTCCGCCCTCAACCACCAGATTCATCGGCGGATCTCCATCAACAATCACGCGATCTTCGGGATGGTCTGCACCAACGTACATCCGCAGATCCAATGAAACACCAATATCGTTGGATACAAACGCTTCAGCTGTATGCTTAATTCCTGCTACCTGTCCACACTGAACCGATAGATAAGGGGTTTGAACATCTGTTTTTGCAACGACTGGTTCCAATTCTTCAGAAAATTCTTCCATCGGCCAGCCAAGACCATCCATCACCAGTCGGAGAGATTCAACCAGACCAATATGCCCAAAGCCACCTTGCTGTTTTCTTGTTTGAAATTCCTCAACTGTCATCCCAGCGCCAACCTTCATTTGAAGTGGTTTACGCCTTAACCCTGCATCTACGGTTCTACGCACTGCAATGGATCGTACGGATGTGCAAACACCGGTGGCAGTCAGAGCGAGAACATCCATGGCATAGCCAGGATTTACGCCAGTTCCCAAGAGTGCAACCTTGTGCTGTTTTGCCAATGTATCCAATCGAGATGCTATGGCAGGGTATCGCTCAAAAGGATAGGGGAGTTCCTCTGTACTGGAAACAACGGACACCCCAGAACGGATGCACTGAACCAGTTGCTCTTCTACCTGAGGCATGAAAGAACTGGTAGTATGGAGCACAACATCAGGTTTGGTTTCCGACAGTACGTTTGACGCATCCGATGAAATGACCACATCGGAGGGTTCATCAACAAAGGATCCAACCGTCTGATTGACTTTCTGTGGATCAATGTCAATGGCTCCGACCAATTGGATCTGACCCGATTTGGCTTTTTGCAGAATGAGATTGGCACATCCTTGCCCAATCGGTCCAAGTCCGTACTGTACAACTCGTATGGGTTGTTGGGTATGAATGCTCATGATTCATCTGTTTGATGAAATGGATAACCGAAGTGAGTTGGAGGGACAAAGGTTTCCTTAATCGTTCGGAGAGATACCCAGCGCATTAAATTCGGGGGTGCACCTGCTTTATCATTGGTTCCCGATGCACGCGCTCCACCAAAGGGTTGTTGACCGACCACGGCTCCCGTCGGCTTATCGTTGATATAAAAATTACCAGCAGCATTGCGTAGGGCATTACTGGCCTGAACGATCACTCGGCGATCCCGTGCAAAGACTGCCCCCGTCAGTGCATAAGGCGAGGTCTCGTCAACCAACCTGAGCGTCTCAGCGAAATCCTGATCCTCATAAACAAAAATCGTGACGACTGGACCAAAGATTTCTTCGCACATGGTGCGATACTGCGGATCAGAAACCAGAATGACCGTTGGTTCAATAAAATACCCTTCATCGGAGCTGTAATGGCCACCGGCGATGATTTCTGCATCGGTTGAGCTGTTTGCCTCTTCAATATAATTGACAATGTTCTGGTACGATTTGGAATCAATGACGGCATTGACAAAGTTAGAAAAATCCTCTACGGATCCCATCTTCACTTCATCAAGCTGGCTCATCAGGGCATCACGAATCGCGCTCCATTGTGATTTTGGAAGGTAAACGCGTGAAGCGGCCGAGCACTTCTGTCCCTGATACTCAAAAGCACCTCGTACAATTGCGGTAGCTACTGCATCTGGATCTGCGGACGAATGAGCAAGGATAAAATCTTTCCCACCCGTTTCGCCAACAATGCGAGGATAGGTGTCATAGTTGGAGATGTTCGCACCAATAGTTTTCCACATATACTGGAAAGTATCCGTAGATCCCGTAAAATGCAATCCAGAAAAACTTGGAGAATTGAGGACTGGATCTCCAATCATCGCTCCAGGTCCAGGCACCATGTTAATGACACCAGGGGGTAATCCAGCTTCTTCAAGTAATTTATAGATAAAGTAGGCGGAGTAGATGGATGTGGATGCTGGCTTCCACAGGACCGTGTTACCCATCAATGCAGGAGCCGTCGGTAAATTCCCCGTGATGGATGTAAAGTTAAACGGGGTCACGGCAAACACAAAGCCTTCAAGAGCACGATATTCCAATCGATTCCAAACCCCTGCAGAAGAGTAGGGTTGGTCTTCATAGATCTTGGATGCATAGTCTACATTGAATCGGAAGAAATCAATAAGTTCACAGGCGGCATCTATCTCGGCCTGATAAACATTCTTGCTTTGACCAAGCATGGTTGAAGCGTTGAGCACATCGCGCCAAGGTCCAGCTAAAAGTTCAGCAGCTTTCAGAAAAATGGCCGCACGATCAATGAAATCCATCTCTGACCATTCATGACGTGCTTCTAAGGCAGAATCAATGGCTTGATGAACCTCCTGCGTCCTGCATTGATGCACGGTGGCGAGCCGATGAGAAATTTCATGGGGAGGCCGAATATCAGCAAGCTCTCCTGTATGAATGGCTTGACCATGAATAAACGCAGGAATCTCAATGTGATCCTGCTTGAGATCCTTCAGTTTGGACTGCAAGGAGGCACGCTCAACCGAACCAAGTGCATAATTCAGGACGGGCTCATTGATCGCTGCCGGAATGACGGGTTTACTGTTGTTCATGAGGATGAATAATCAATGAAGAAATTTTTCAAAAAAAATTAAATGTAAGCATGATCAACATGCGTACATAAATGTAATAGAATGAAGTTGATTCTTACCACTTAACAAGAATCAAAGTCAAAATACCTTGTACGTAAATTTGATTTTTCTGTGTCATTTAAAATCTTTATAGCCTGGCGGTACTTGCGCGGAGCCCAAGGCGGAAGGAGTGACAACAAATTCCTGCGATTCTTTTCCTATGTAGCTATCGGAAGTGTATCTGTGGGAGTGATTACGTTGTTACTCGCTCTTGCGATTGTTCGTGGTTTTAGTCAAGAGATTGAACGAAAAATTACAGGATTTGGTGCACACATTCAGGTGGAAAATATTCGAAACAGTCCACTGGAAAATGCTTCTGAACTCCGGTCACAAATCACTGGCCATGAGGCAGTGGTTTCGGTTCATCCAGTCGTCACTGAATTTGTGTTACTCCGAAGAACCAATCAGGATATTGATGGGGTAGGGCTGTGGGGAACCGATGCCTTACCGAGTTATCTTAGAGAGCAGTTGCTGACAGGTTCAACGGATCTCCAACCATCTACGAATGCAAAACTGATTGTTGGCAACCAGCTTGCTGAAGAACTTTATCTTCAAGTAGGTGATTTGGTCACGATACTGTCAACGCGAAACTTACACAACTCGGAATCGCTTCTGAGTGCTCGCCCTCGCCTGAAGCAGTTTCAAATCTCAGGGATTTATGAAACATCTCTCTCCGATTTTGACAAGACCTATGTATTCACAGATATTGTAACGGCCAGACAACTTCTTCAATATCAATCCGATGAAGTATCCCGCCTTGATGTGATGCTTGAAGATGTGACCCTAGCACCAACGACATCTCTCCGTTTGGAAGAATCATTAGGGTTGGGGGTATTGGTTCGCAGTATATATGAAGTCTACCGAGGGTTATTTGCATGGGTTGAGTTGCAAGAAGCCATCGTTCCACTGGTGATTGGTGTTCTTATATTGGTTGCAGCTTTCAATGTAATGGGTATGCTATTGATGATCGTTTTGGAAAAAACCAGGGAAATTGGAATCTTGGCTAGTATGGGGGCATCTCAGAGTGGGATTCAGCAACTCTATTTGTTTCTTGGCCTCTTCGTTGGAGGAATTGGAACCATCATAGGCTTGCTTCTTGCCTATGGATTAGGTTTTCTGCAAGATAAGTTTGGGATCATTCGATTACCCGCAGAGGCCTACTTTATGGATTATGCCCCCGTAGCACTCCATGTTGAAGATTTTCTCGTTGTTATGGTCATATCTCTACTTTTATGTCTTTTCGCTTCGTACTTTCCCGCCCGTATAGCATCCAAAGTGTCACCGATGAAGGTGATGCGATTTCTGTAAGGGATGTGGTTAAAACAGACATCATGTTCAAGGTATCCGCCAAATCTTATGATGCTCGGAGAGGGGAGTAGCAAACACGAACGATCACATCTAAAGATCTGTTCAACCACAGATCAACTGATCGTAGTTTTGACGATCTTCACTGTGAAATTTTAATTAATCTTTTTCATCTGTAAATTGAATGTTATCGTTTAACATACAACTCTATAGTGTTCTGAAGTCAAAGCTCCATGCATCTTCTATTGAGCTCAAAACACATCAAGGAATAACGGTTAAGGAGTTTCTTGATCTGGCATGTGAACAGTATCCAGTCATGGCCCCATACCGAAGCGTCATGCGGCTTGCCGTCAATCATGAATATGCCCAAGATTCCCGTGCCCTTCAGGACGGCGATGAAACGGCCATCATAACTCCCGTCAGTGGTGGCTGAAACCGTTCAAACAAGATGGGTCCAGCTATCTGAGGATCCAATTGATATAGCAGCTGCCTACTGCTTCCTTCAGGGATCTGCGGTAGGGGGTATCTCCATGTTTGTGGGAACAACCCGTGAGTGGACTGATGGTCAACAGACTCTTTCACTAACGTATGAAAGTTATGAGTCCATGGCCCAAAAAGAGATGCACAAATTGCTGGATCTTGCAGAAGATCAATGGCCCATTCAGCAAGCGTGCCTATTGCATCGACTGGGAAAGGTGCCTATCAAAGAAGCGAGTGTTCTTGTAGGGGTAGCCACAGCTCACCGAGCGGATGCATTTGGAGCATGTAGATTTCTCATAGACACGCTTAAAATACAGGTGCCTATCTGGAAGCAGGAAGAGCGTTCAGATGGGAGGCACTGGATTCAAGGTTCAAAACTTCCCGAGAATCCTACCCCTTGAGAACACTAAGGATTCGCTGTTCTGGGTTGGAATGAGTGTCAGGGGCAAATGGCTTGCCAGAGACCTTTTCAAATAGGTCAATATAGCGTTGAGACACCTGAACTCTGAAGTCATCTGGGAGTGCAGGTGAGTTTTGACCGTCTTTACCCTGAAATCCCTGACCCATCAGCCATTCGCGTACAAACTCCTTAGAGAGTTGCTTCTGAGGCTGGCCACTACGCAATAATTCTTCGTAGGGATCCAGATAAAAGTAGCGAGAGGAGTCTGGAGTATGAACTTCATCAATGAGTACCCAATCGCCATCAATGGTTTCCCCAAATTCATATTTGGTGTCAACCAAAATCAATCCCTGTGCAGCTGCAAGTTCAGTCCCTCGCTGAAACAGTGCAAGAGAGACCTCTTCAAGTCGGTCAAACGTTTCAGCGTCAATTAAGCCTTGTGCAATGGCATCATCCCGACTAATATCTTCATCATGTCCAACCTGTGCCTTCGTTGTTGGCGTAAGGATGGGGTGGGGGAGTCGGTCATTTTCATTCAGCCCCTCAGGCAATGCCTTGCCACACAAGGAACGTTTTCCAGAGCGATAGGTCCGCCATGCATGTCCTACAAGATATCCCCTCACCACAAATTCCAGTTTTCCAGGGGTACATTTGTGAGCAATGGTCACGTTTGGATCAGGAACGCTCACAATATGATTCGAAATGATATCTTCGGTAGCTTCAAAGAAATAGGCTGCCAATTGATTGAGCACCTGCCCCTTGAAGGGAATGGATTGCTCTAAAACGATATCAAATGCAGAAATACGGTCGGTCGTCACCAGGATAAGGTGTGCTCCCTGATCGTAGGTGTCACGGACTTTTCCTTGATACTTGGTTCCTAAATCGGAGTAGTTGGTTGAAGTAAGAGTATGATCTAATTGATCATTGATGATCTTGGAATGCATGTTATTTGGTTTTTATGGTAAAATCACTGGACGGTCGAATCCGTAGAATAGCAGGAACTTTATGATCCATCCTCGCTAGATCAGAAGGATTCTTTTGCCTATAAAGCAAACGCTTGGCAGCTAGTCGCCCCGTTTCTTCAATGCTTTGATCAATGCTGCTCAGTCCAATATAGTAACTGGTCTTAATGTCATCGTATCCGACAAGAGCAATATCTTCGGGAACACGTTTTTTGGCATCGGTAATCGCTTTCCATGCCCCGATGGCCTGAACATCACTGCTCGCAATGACAGCAGTGACTGCAGGGGATAGTTTCAAGAGTTCATTCATGGCTTCAAATCCATGCTCCTCGCTAAATCCAGCATGTTTAGGATTAGTGCCACTCTGAACAAGATGTTCATCAAACTTCACTTTGAATTTTTTCAGGGATTTTTGGTAACCCTGAATACGCTGGAGCTGAACATAACCATCGGTATGAGCACGAATTAAACCAATGCGACGATGTCCATTTTTGAGCAGATGTGTAGTAGCCTGGATGGCACCATCAGAATTGTCCCAGTAAAAACAATCAAATTCTGTGTGATGATTACCAACGAGAATCACGGGTGCACTGAAAGCCTTAAGCTCTTTGGCCAGACTGGGGGTCACGGGAATTCCAGCTAAAATCAATCCATCGACTTTTCCACCTTTCAATTTGCTTCGTAACCGTTCAAGTGGATCTGAACTACCAAGGTCGAATAAAAGGATGTCACATTCTTGATCCACATCAGTCAAAACAGAACGAAGTCCTTTTAACAGGGAATTGTGAAATGCAGTCGTAACCGTAGGTGTCGCAATGGCAATGAGACTTGCACCTCTTTGTGCCAATGATCGTGCAACTCGATTGGGAAGATACTTGAGTTCATCCATGACTTGAAGAACGCGTTTCTTCGTGTCTTCTGCGACATCAGGAGAATCATTGAGCACTCGAGACACGGTTGAAATCGCAACTCCGGCATTTTTGGCCACATCATAAATGGTGACAGTTGATTTGGAAGAGGCCATCAATGATATGTAATCGTTGTGTCCATGCGTAAGGGATACGGTGAAATTTGGCATCTTGTACTATATTGTAACAGAATCTGTTCAGTTTTCAACATGGCAAGTGTAACCCTTGAAGATGTTCGTAAAGTCTATCCAAACAATCATCTCGCAGTGGATGGAATCAGTTTCTCGGTTGATGACGGAGAATTTCTGGTCTTGGTGGGCCCTTCTGGGTGTGGTAAAAGTTCTACGCTACGAATGTTGGCAGGTCTTGAATCCGTCACTGAGGGAAACATCCTCATTGAAGACCAGATGGTGAATGATATCCCATCCAAGGATCGTGATGTTGCTATGGTGTTTCAGAACTATGCTCTCTATCCCCATATGACGGTGTACAACAACATGGCCTTTGGTCTCAAGCTCCGCAAGTATCCAAAGCAAGAAATTAAAGAGCGGGTAGGGCAGGCCGCTGATATTTTAGGCATTACGGATATCCTACAACGAAAGCCAAAGCAGCTCTCGGGGGGGCAGCAGCAGAGAGTTGCCGTGGGACGTGCAATCGTTCGCAAGCCGAAAGTCTTTTTGTTTGATGAACCCCTTTCAAATTTGGATGCAAAGTTACGGGTTCAAATGCGGACCGAACTCGCACGCTTGCATCGTCAACTGAATGCGACGATTATTTATGTGACGCACGATCAGACCGAAGCCATGACTCTTGGCGATCGGATTGTTGTGATGAATGAAGGGACCATTCAACAAATTGACACACCCGTCAATCTCTATCATCATCCTATGAATCTATTTGTTGCAGAATTTATTGGCAATCCTGCCATGAATTTTCTATCGGGAGAGATCACAAAAATGGACGGAAGGTGGTCATTTGTTTCAAGAGATCAAGAATTCATTTTACCAATCAATGAAGTTCAAAAAGACATTCAAGATGGACATCAAGTTGTCCTTGGAATTAGACCTGAACATTTAGCACCAAGTCCAACAGCAACGGATCAACTGAATTGTGGTATTCTAAATGCTGAGGTCATCTTTGAAGAGCATTTGGGATGTGAATCCTATGTACATGCAAAAACGAATTCTTCCACATTGGTGGCTCGGGTGGCAGGAACCTCTCATTATGGGAATTCAACCCAGTTACATTTTGAAATCAATCACCAACATTCTCACTTGTTTGATGCTATGAGCGGTCAGAGGATCATCCATGGGCATGCAAAGAAGTAGGGGAGTATCGTAGTTGTCATTGTATCGTTTAGATCAACCTGAATTTCAATGACACAGAGATGAAGGATTTGATGTCACTTGATGTCTAAATACTCAGAGGAAGATTCGTCGGGGCGAGCGTGCGTATATCGACTGGTTGTCGTAAGAGATTGATGCCCAAGAGTTTCCTTCACAAGGTGTATCGGTGCACCACGGTCAAGTGAGTGGGAGGCATGTGCATGTCTAAACCAGTGTGGTGAAACATTTTGATCAAATCCAGCCTTTTTCGCAGTATCACGTACGATTCTCCAGATCTGAACCCTAGAGAGATGCCCGCCTTTTTGTGATTGAAAGACGGGTGCGTTGGATTGAGTGTTTTCTGTTTGAGATTTGAGCTCCATCAAATCCGTCCATACCACACCTGTAAGTTTCAGAACTCTGGTCTTATTCCCTTTACCATGTACAGTGATCTGCCCTTGATCATGGTTACGAGAGATCACTGCTCCCCAGTAGAGATTGACTAATTCCGAAACCCGTGCCCCCGATGCGTAAAAAAGTTTGAGCAATACATGATTGCGTAGGGTAGTAGCTTGGCCAAGGATCGCTGAAATATCTTCTTCGGATAAAATGCGCTCGCTGAGCTTATCTTGAACTTTGGGCAGATTGACGGCAGCACCCACATTAAACACCAAGTAGCCGATTTTATGACCATAGGTGAATAGGCTTTTGAGTGCTGCTAATTTACGAGCTAAGGTTGCTGGGAGATGATCTTTCGTTTTCAACGAATCCATCCAATCCCATATGTGCTGGATTTTCACTTCACTAAGGGGCAGGTCTACGAAATCTACAAATTGCTCAATATCACGCTGGTAGGCCTCCTGTGAATGAAGGCTCTTTCCTTGAAGCCACAGCGTGATGAGATGAAAATCATCATCTGCCTGACTGGACTGCATTGAATTGACGTGAACTAGCATGGTGGACATGAAGAGCAGTAATGTGATCGATTACAAAGGTTCAAGCATCTAATGCAACAAAGTACATTCAGAGTTGAACAACGGCGTACCTTAGAAATACACATGAACCGCTATAATGATGAATTTTTCTAAATATACGAAACATTTTAAAAATGTAACATAATTATTGTTATGTTACATTTTCGATAAAAATATGGATACTAAAGGGCTATTACACATTATCTCGGTATATAATAATCATGTACCTTTGGGGATTGATTCGCTATGAACTCCTGTATAGGGGTTGCTTTGGTTTTCAAAAGCGTGTAGATGTCCTATGAGATTCAGTATTAACAGCAACTGCCTACTCGACTGCCCCTTGGCCTTGTAGAGTTTCTTGGAAAATGAATACATGATTCTTTTCTGCATATCATTACAGGAGTTCCTGACAATCTCTACATCACTTCACAGTCCATATTGTTGAGTCACTTGCGTCAGCAATGTGTTGAGTAAAAACCAAGCCGATTTTTGTGTAATTCCGAGATCCCTGTGTAGCTTCATACTGGACACTCTCTCGTAATTGCACACATACAAATACATGGCAATGACCCATTTCTGGTATGAAATTATACTGGATTGCATGACCGTGTCGGTTCGGACATTAAATCGTTTTCTACAAGTTCCACACCAATACGCTAGGGTTTACGGTTACATGCTTCGGTGACTTTTTTAGTGCAATTGCATCTTGGACATTAGGACCTTGATTTCTCCATCTACATTGTTCCAGCCATTTTTCTGCGAGGGGTTGTCCAGAAACATCTCAAAAAGTACTTCTACTTGCGGCGATCACATAGTAGTCTCAGAGTATGGATGCTCAATTTTGTCGAACCAGATTCAGTAAATGCATCTCAAGTTTTTGACCACAGCTGTTGAGCATCAATCACGGATGGAATTCAACTCCACAGATATCTACCTGAATGGTGTGGCATAGGAACCTCATAACCAGTTCACCATTCATTGGAGATAATGCTAAATCACCGAACACGCACGATTTGTCCAGTATGTACAGAGGTTTTGGAGGCTAATTTGGCGGTCAAACGGTACAGATAGACACCCGCTGGAAGTGACTCCCCCCCTATCGTAATAGATCTGCTCCATCCACCCTGATGATTTGTTGGTGGAATGGTCAGTACCCTCCTACCGATCACATCCATGACTTCTAACTCAACGGTTGCAGAACTTGGAAGATCAAATAACAACTGAGTCGATTCTTGAAATGGGTTGGGATAGTTACCAACAACCGTAAACACTTCGGGTAATTCTTGTTGTTCCACAGAGACAGGGGCTATGACCTCAATTTTAAAGGATAACTCCCCCATCAAACCTCTTGAGTCGATTCCTGAATATGTAAATAATTGGGATGCAGATATAGCCCTAGGTGTTCCAATAATTCGTCTTGCAGAAGGATCGTAATTTAACCCATCGGGAAGTAATGGTTTAAGGGTGTAGGTGATTGGGGTAAGTCCACCGGTAATTTCTGGCAGAGCTAACGGAGGAATGCTCTGGCCAACGGTATAGGTTTGATCTTCAATTGTGGAAGTAAATTGTAAGGTATTATTCAGATTCCACAATTGCACACTGTTTTCTCCCGCCGAGACAATATTCTGACCATTACTTGAAATATCGACGGAAAGAATGGCCGCTCCATGTACAAATCTTCTGAATTCCTGACCCGTGGATAGATTCCATACACGTACTGAACCATCAAAGGAACCAGAGATAATATGGATCCCGTCAGGAGAAATATCAACGGATGATACTTGACCTAAATGCCCAGTGATTTGACGCACGAGTTGGCCCGATGATGTATCCCATATTCGGATTTGACCATCGGCAGATCCAGATACAAGGAGGTCATCTGTCGGAGAAAATGCAACAGAGTTGACCGGGCCACGATGATCCGACAGTGAATGGATTTGGGTCTGATTACGAAGATCCCAAAGACGTACGGTTTGGTCACTGGATCCAGAAGCCAACAGGTTCCCGTCAGGTGAAAAGGCAACTGAATTGACTTGCGTAGAAGGTGCTGATAACTGGGCGTTAACCTCGCCAGATTCAACATCCCACAGTTGGATTTTCCCTTCAATAGAACCAGTTGCAAATTCATCGCCATCTGGAGCAAATGCAATAGATAAAATGGTCTGAGATTCCTCAGATAAAGAGTCTAAGACATTGAAAGAATCGGTATTCCAGATACGTAATGAATTCTCATCATTGGAGGACGACGATACCAGATGTGTCCCATCTGGAGAAATTGCAACAGATCGTATGGAAGTAAGATTGCCTGTAGGAAATCGTTCCACTACATCTCCCTGTAAAGAAGTTAGTCGCAAGGTTCCATCCCATGATCCTGAGGCAATAAGCGAACCATCAGAAGAAAAAGCCACCGAATATATCAACAAAGTGGGAGCAAGATAGAATTCGGAAGAGATTGAACGATTTTGAACGAACCCTGCAAAATCACCTATAAATGACATTCCAAAGCGACGGTTATCTGTTGTCTCAATCCCAGACCCAAATGTAAGAAAATCGCCATCAGGTGAGAAGTTCACAGATCGAAATGGGTGAAGGTTCTGAGACAAGATCAATCTAGTAAATTGTATCCGTCCCAAAGTACCAAAGTCCGTTACCATTAAGATTCGATTTTCTGATACGGATCCCATCCACCTTCCATCAGAAGAAAATGAGAGGGCGTTTACAGGTCCTTCGTGGTAAGGAATCGGTTGTTCCAGAGCTTCGCTTCCAGTATTAAGATCCCACAATCGGATTGTACGGTCACGTGACCCGGATGCAAGGATGGGAAAAGTAGAAGATGGTGAAAATGCCACAGATGTAACGGCATCGGTATGTCCAGTAAATATTTGTTCTTGTTCACCGGTTGAGATATTCCATATACGGATAGTTTGATCAGCAGCCCCAGATGCCAGTCGATTGCCGTCAGAGTGAAACGATACAGATAGTACGGGCTGAGAATGACCAGTGAACCGACTTATTTCTATTCGATTTTCAGCATTCCAAAGACGAACAGTTCCATCAACAGAACCAGACACTAGCTGGGTACCGTCTGGAGAAAACTCAACAGAAGTGACTTCACCAGAATGCTCAGTGATGATGCCGACTTCTAATCCACTGGAAGCCTCCCAAAAACGAATAGTTTGATCGGATGAAGCAGATACAATGATGGTTCCATCAGGAGAAAACGTAAGAGAATTGATGGTTCCCGTATGCCCGCTAATGCGACGTACTTCTTGACCAGTGGAAGCAACCCTGATAAGAATGGTTTGATCAGATGAGCCTGTTACATAGTGGATGCCATCAGGAGAAAAGGCTTCTGCAGTAACCGAATTGGAGTGTCCAAATTCCTCCATGATCCATACAGGACTCCCCTGCCCCATCATGGATGATGTCACAAATAATGACATCAAAATTATAACACAAAACTTAATTCTAAGCATAAATTAACGAAATCGATTGATGACTCTAAGTAGTCATCAATTTGTAGTAAATGTAAGTATTGTAATGCCCTTGTACACTTAATGAATTCAATAAAACATCTCTCATCTCTATGTTGAAATCAATGAGAGATGTCTATGGATTGTTAAGGAAGGGTATATAACGTATCTTTACAAGAACTGTTTATTTTGTAGCCATCAAGAACTGCATCAAATCCATGCGTATTCTATCTTGAATATGATAATACTCTTCCTACAATGGGGATAATCAAGGGGCTACCAATTAATCTTGTGGTGGATAGATGTCATTCAATCAATTGGATCACATTCATGGAATTCAATTCTACGTCATACGAATCTGAACGGTTGATTCAAAATTCAAGTCGTAAAAATGCATGCTCTTTTAGAAAAATCTATATTATCATAGACTGCATGCAACCAATCTCTTCCCTCATAGCATGAAATGAACGTTCTGATGAATATCGTGTTAATGTTCTAAAATCCAGCCCTATGACCGCACTTTCAGACGCTGTTGTCCCTGAGATCTCCGTTCAGGAATTAAAACAACTCCTTGATAACAATCAGAAACCCTTCGTTCTTGATGTTCGCCAAGAATTTGAGTATTCTATTGCTAATCTGGGCGGCCATTTGATACCCTTAAATCAACTCAGTGACCGCTTGAATGAATTGGATGAACATCTGGCATCTGATCAGTTAACCGTTGTTCATTGCAGGTCTGGAGTGCGATCTGCCCAAGCAGTCAGGTTTCTTCACGCCGTAGGATATACCAATACCAAAAATCTTCGTGGGGGAATTTTAGCCTGGTCCAAAGAGATTGACCCAAGCATTCCCACCTATTAGTTTTGCACCGATTGCACCTATCCATGTCATCACTGGCCCTACTGGAATTGGAAAATCCGCCATCGGGATAGCACTTGCTAAGCGTCTTGGTGGTGAGATTGTTTCCGCTGACAGTCGTCAGATCTATAAAGAACTTACCATTGGAGCTGCAAAGCCATCCAATGGTGATCTAGCACGAATTCCGCACCATTTTATTGATGAATTAAATCTTGGGCAACCCTACTCTGCCGGTTTATTTGCCCGACAGGCATCCGCGAGAATTGGTGAGATTATATCTCGTGATCGTATTCCGATCGTCGTAGGCGGTTCAACATTATATCTCCATGCACTTGTGCATGGGCTATCGCCATCGCCTCCTTCAGATCCTGAGGTGCGGCAAGCTATTGAAAAACGATTGGCACACATTGGCACAGACGCACTTTATGAGCAGCTTGTATCAGTAGATCCACAATCGGCAAATACTATGGATCCATCAAAAACGGCTCGAGTCGTTCGAGCACTGGAAGTGTACGAGTTAAGCCAGCAACCGCTTTCCTCTTTCCATGAGCAATTCATACCTCCTGCGTATGAATATTGTGTTAGCGTACTCACGCTTGACCGCCCTACCCTCTATCAGAAAATCGAAGACCGTGTGGATCAGATGATTGATGATGGACTCCTGAATGAAATCAGACAGATTCAATCTTTACATCTAAGTCCAAAACTACCAGCCCTAAAATCCATTGGCTATCAAGAACCACTTGGATACCTTGATGGACAATATAGTCGGGAAAAGATGATTGAACTCATCAAACGTAATAGTCGGAGATATGCAAAAAGACAGTTAACCTGGTTTCGTCGTTACGAGTCCTATCGACGTATATCAGTTGAGAATCAACTTGAGGTGATCATAGATAAATTTCTACAATAAAAGAGTTTAGATCTTTTTAGAGTTGATTTTGTGGGTGTTAAGTGGCTTATGATGTATAATGAATTGTGGCTTCAGGATAAATCCTACCGAACAAAATGGTCCAAATCCTGATTTGAATTCTCCTATGATATTGCTATGGCATTTATCAAATATTTTACGCCATTGTTGGGATGATCGAAAGTCTAAGTATTTTTCCTGTGCATTCATCTTTCCGAAAGATCTTAATCGATTCGCAATCCGATCTATGATCTTAAGACATTGAAGTTGAAATGATGTAGTGTAGACTGACTCTACCACCATCACACGATTGTTACTGATACGTAATGCTTCACGCAATAATGCTTCTGGATCTTTGGCGTGATGTAATACATAGTAAAGAACAACAACATCAAAATGTGATGGTGGCCACGGTAATGGTCCAGACTTTAATTGATGATGAGGAAGAGTGGTTTGGTTCATGGATTCAATATCCGAAAGAATAACTCTTGCTCCAAGTTGATCATGGATTTGTTGACCTAAATATCCTTCTGCACATCCAAGATCAAGAACATGGAGAGGAGCATTGATCATTGGAATAAATGGTCGTAGCCTTTTGAATTTCGTTTTGGATCGATAACGGAGAAGCGTTTGTATCCATGTCTTGTAATAACGAATAATCACTCCTATCGTCCATCCTGACCAACCTAAAATAACGAAGATCCAGTAGGGACCATCCACATAAAGCAGATACGTACCCATAGAACAAATGGCAAGCCAAACCCAGTGCCATCCATGCATTTGTAGGCATGCAATCAAAAATAACGGAATGAGTAGATACCATGGATGGATTGTTGTGGTGAGGACAAAATAGGCACCTGTGGTGATGAGACAAGCTTGTGCTAAGGACCAATTCTGATATCGATCAAGGAGATATAATAGAGGGACACCACATAGAAAAACAACTCGCAAAAAAGGCCCCAGCTGCTTGCTCCAATCATCTCCGGTCACCCACAATAAACTTTCTTTGATTGCGTAATATAAACCCGAATTAAACTCAAAGAAACGAGCATATAAATCAAGGGAACCACTCACATTCATGAGCACATAAGGTGCTACAAACGGCAGAGCAACAAGTACTGCAACCAACACCCCCGACCACACTGAATGCCATCCAAATCGTCTCCATAAAAATGGAAAAAAGAGAAATGGATACAATTTGATCCAGCCTGCCAAAGATAAGCAGATCGAAGCCCATCTGGAATAATTCATCTTAGCCAGATAGATCACAAGGGCTAAGGCAAGCAACAACGCAGATTCAGTGTGTGCCTGCCCTGCGGTTTCCATGATGATGACTGGGTTCCATGCATAAAACAAAACGAACCCACTGGAAACCATCCGTGCCAGAAGAAAAATGGCCATCATCTCTGCAAGAACAAGGAATCCCTTGATGAGATAATAGCTGAGGTCATGACTTGGATCATGCCAGTGTGTTCCTAACCAAAAAATGAACTGGGAAACAGGCGGATAAACACTGATGAAGGATTTTGAATTCAGGTTTTTATAAGACGGATCTTGTTTGAGATCCTCAACAGGTACATCTTCGGGTGCAAATTGATATGGATTCAATCCCTCATGCTGAATCAAGCCGTCCCATATATATCGATAGGCATCATCAGATAACGAGGGTGGAGTAGCAAAGAGTAGCAATCGAAACAGCACCGCACATAAGAGGATAGTCCATAAACGGAATGATCCCCAACGCCAAGAAATGAACCAGCAGACACACCCAAAAACAATCAATGCAAATACTATAGGCAGGTTTGTACGATCTCCAGAGACAAATGCCAAACCTGCTATTGAACCAAACAGTCCAAGTAGAGAAATCCAATTCCAACCTTTCCAGTGGGCAAAATTTGATGGTAAAGCCCCCATTGTCATGTTGTCCGCGGAGAATCAGTTAGCTGATAGATATGCTAATTGAAGTCTTTCTTGCTACTCTTTTCGCCAGCACCACTTATCTCCCAGGGGATGTCCGAAAATTAGTTGACGTTCGGAATTTTTATCCGATTATAGAGAGACTTCATCTCCTCTCTATGTACAGATTCTATTGAATCCATCGGGGGTATCTTGTGTTCATTTTGCCTCTGGTCG
>JAPOUL010000082.1 GCA_026708685.1 Bacteroidota bacterium | reverse complement strand
AAACTATTTTTGACGATTTCCGAGACAAGAAATTTCTTCCGGCCAATGAAGCCTACCAGGATGATCTACGCAAAGAGTTAGATCGTGAAGTATTGGTCACCGTCTTGGGCTTTGATAAGAAACGATTAGAAAACTTAGATATCCTGCGTCAACATTGGTGCACTGAACCCAGTGTTCATGGAGGCAAATCAACTAGGCCCAGATCTCGTGAAGATATTTGAATGCCCAATGATCAGCGAATCAATCTGAGCATTAACACCAATGAAGACTATCCAACCAACGAACTCAAAAGTAAAAAGAATTCGCCTTATTCAACCGTATAGGAAACTCATCGGACATACCACTCTCATTCGGACCCTTCAATACCCAGTAATCAACGCTTAAAATCCGTCATCATGCTTCATGGCGGTATTTCTACTCAAACGCTGAGCGTCTAGTGAAAAGCCTCACTGAAGTGTTAAAGGTGTTACCATGATAAGGCCAAGCAACTCCATTGAGTGTGTAGACGGCTCAGGGCTGAAATAGAATGAAGAATTACCACCCCGTACGCTTGCGGAGATTCGAAATGTGAGCTATATGATGAAGTCCATGCCAAGCGTAAATCATCAGAAATGCTTGACAGCTACGCTCGCCATCCTCTGGGTGCAAGACCTTTCGTTTCCAGTCATTTTCATCCATTGACCTCAAAAGCCTACACCAGCGTGTGTGAAGTGCATCAATAAGTTGAAGTGATACTTCAACTGGAGCATCATAATCGTCTTTCAAATTAGCCCATGCGTCCTGATCGTATGTTTTAATTTCAGGAAAATCTTCTGTTAAGGCCCACTTAAAGCGGACATAAGCATTCAGATGGCTGTCCGCGATATGGTGAACTAGTTGGCGAATTGTCCAACCATCAGGCCTGTAGGGAGTATCCAACTGAGCGTCATTCAAACCATCTAAGGCTTCACGCAATAATGCGGGTGTAAAAGCAATCTTATCAATGCAATTGTTTCTCTCCAAATCAGAGATGTCCTCTGGTAACTCTGGAGCTCCGATGGGATAGCGTAATGGATCAGTCAATGACATTGTGTCTTTCTGGGGAAAGAATGAAGAATTTGTAACAAACGAAGGTTAAATTATCATCGCGGTCGTTCGTTCCTATGATTTTGTGTTTGCTGATCACGGATTCCTAACTATATATCGCCTTCGGCGGGACGAATTAACAATTCCTCCACTACAGTGCGAGAACTTAGTTTCCAACAATCAAGAACTGATTGAGCAATATCTTGGGGTGGCATAAATCGATCCTGTGGAAGGGTAGTTCCATCCCAACTTGGTGTCAATGTAGCACCAGGAAGAATCGTCGTAACCCTGACTCCAGTATTTAAGGTTTCAGATCGAAGTGCTCTTGCAAACCCGAGTAAGCCATGTTTTGCCGCACAATAAGCCGAAGCTCCTGCATAGCCTTTGATTGATGCAACCGATCCCATAAAAAATACATGACCAGATTTAGCCCGTATCATAGAGGGAACTAATTCTTTCGTGATCAGAAAAGCCCCTGTTAGATTAGCGTCAATCTGATGTTTGAAGAGTTTCGGAGTTGTAGATAAAAAGGGTTTTGGAGCAAAGATGCCTGCATTATTGATCAAAATGTGAGGAGCAGACTGAAATCGTTCACGAATTTCTGTGCATATCTTTGCAACCTCATTTTCATCGGTCAGATCACAAATCATAGGGGTGGATTGGGTAGACTGGGCTACTGCATCTAATCGTTCTTTGGAACGACCAATGAGAATCATTTCATGCGAGCCATCATGAAAAAAAGATTCCGCGATGGATGTACCAATACCACTACTGGCTCCTGTAATAACAATTTTTGCCATTGCTTTAAGATGATGAATTATTATTCTGGTGGATGTTCCATCATGGCTGGATGACTTTCCATGATTGCACTTGATCTTCAAAATTGAATCGCAACATTGAAGAATGAAAAACTTTTAATTGATGGTCAAAGCTGTAATACGAGACGCGGTGAATTTTGAGCCAACTATATTGGATATCCTTCCTCTACATGATAACCAACTCGTTTGATACTCAAACGATCTTATATCGTTCTTGATGCATATAAACCAACCTAAGCCTGTTTGTTTTGCAATTGCTCACTTGTTTACCACAGGTCGTGACTCTACAAGGCACTCTATTATACACGTTGCCTGCATCCGGTATGAGGTAGGTTCAGCCCCCCAGATGAATGATTGGTTGGTGAACCCAGGTCTTGCACCAGAGGATAGGATTAAAAATAGAGTCGTAAAACGCACTGGATTGAATGCCAGTCATCTAAGAGAGCAACCCCTGTGGAGAGACATCCGTAGTGAAGTTCTGTC
Organism: Bacteroidota bacterium; assembly: GCA_026708685.1. GTDB lineage: Bacteria > Bacteroidota > Rhodothermia > Rhodothermales > Bin80 > Bin80. The sequence continues at coordinate 14,249 of JAPOUL010000082.1, read as the reverse complement.
TTTTTTAGCGGGGGTAGATTATCTCTTTGTACGCAACTCGGATGTTGCATCCCAATGGTTTCAGAACAGTGTTTACGAGGACATGGCATCTCCTACACTAATTGGCTTGACGGAGATGTACCAATTCTTCTTACCTGACCAACCAGCCCCTTACTCCGATTCTATGCTGATTGAATTAGGTGAATCCATCAAATTATATACTGGGAGTCGCACATTATACAAGGTGATGAACGGAATGTATCGTGTTATGGATCGTATTCTCAGAATGATCCTATTACGTAAAGAAATTAACAACGAACTCCATTATCCAGTGTATAGCCTTTTGGACTGGGCATTGTCTGCTGAGGGGCATCAACCCACCTTTGATGCCATCTATAAAATTGCCTCTATTGCTCATAAAATCCAGTGGAATCAAAGCCAAACAGAAATTCAGTGGGACAATAATAAAATTAGTGGAATGTTCACTGAGAGTCCCTCAAAGATGGAAAACAGTGTGCTCATCAAATATATCAAAGACTGGAAGCCTTTTAATTTGATTAGTGAAGATCGTAAGCCGTTACGTGAAAACTACATGGCTTCTGAAATTCCAGATCAGTACGAACAGGACAGTAGTGCAAGAAACTTATTCCACATAGTAAGGTTCTTAACAGATAGTAGTGCCCCTGATTCCGGTTCTGCACAGGATCAAATTGAAGATGTCTCAAAAAAAGTGGAATATCTGATCCATAAAATGCAAAATACTATTTTTCAAATCATGCGACGATTATATGGATTTGTCCATTATTTAAACGATTGGGAGAATCAGGGGGCATGTCATTACCCAAATAGATACGAAGAACTACATCAATATATTGACCGACTTTCTGAAAGTTTGGCAAACATTACTGATCAACTTAAACCACTCTTTGAGAACGAATTGTTCATGACCTGCTTGAAGTCATTTGACCCCCAACTCAAGCAGTTGATCTCAAAATGGATTCTTGAGGTATCAGAGCGTTCCCATAAATTGGACAAATCTTTGCATCAAATCCGTCACCAATTTCCAAAACCATCTACACCTCAATTAGGTACAGCTTTACGCAAAGCGATTAATGAGTTCAAAAAATACTTGCAAGATTTGAGTAAAGAATATTGGAGTACCACAAATCCGATCCTCAAAGAATATGGCGAACAAGATTTTAGAGAACTTTTCTCAGCAATGGGTGCAAGTTTTGTAAGACGGACTGAGCAACAAAAATATGCCAAGTTTATCAAGGAAGGTATCAACCTCGGGGGAATGTATGGAATTGAAGCAGGTACTGGTACCGGAAAAACACTCGGGTATCTCATTCCTGCCTGTGAGCATGTACGCGTGAATAAAGAAAGACAGGTGATCGTGGCTACGGCTACCATAAACCTTATGGATCAAATCGTGAGAAAAGACTGGGAGGCACTCACTTCCTCAAATGACTCACCTTACCGTGGTTTAAAAATCTCAATTCTGAAAGGAAAACGAAATTATTTATGTGCATCTGCTGTCAAAAACTACTTTCTAAATGTACACTTTGAAGAAGCTGAACATGACCGTTCAATAAGTATTTCAGATCAGCGAATCGCTTGGATTTATCTTTTTCAAGTTCTTACCCGTAAGAATGGGCAATGGGAACGTGCTGATTCATCAATCATACATTCTTCTACATTGGCAACGCATGGCGATATCCTTGCCGAAGATGTATGCAAACCTAACCTATGTAGGATGGAATCATATTGCTGTTATCCTCAAGCGGTACGACGGGCTCAGTATGCTGATGTTGTTATTACCAATCATCATAAACTGCCTTTTATAGAGGATGCCATTAAGGAACGAACCTCTTTATCTATCATTGATGAGGCAGATCAGTTTCCAGATAACTTAAGAAAGGCATTATCTGAAAGTCTGATCAGAGATGATGTTTTAGATTTGACTCGTAGGGTAGGAATTAGGACGGAGAAACGTCGATGTTTTGTGGATGTGATGCGTGATTCAATTGAGGCTAACTTATTGAAAGTAATTGATGCTAATACGTGCTTGGATTCTCTGGCCAAGATAGAGACATCATGCCATCATGTAAACACTCGTCTTTGGAATTCAACAATGCTCAAAGCATGCAAACCCAAACGTTGGCAAAATCTATATGACAATGAACAGCTGGAACTCACAACTACCCTTAATGAAATTATTATACATTTTACCATCATTGAACATGCATTAAAAAAGATCGCCAACCAGCCCATGATTGATCAAAAAACCAATAAGGTCTCCTCGGACTTGATAGAACGTATGGAACGATACACTCATGATTTTGCATACCTCGGCCAACTCTCTCAACTTTTGCTCAACGCGATTAGCGATCCAAAATATGTCGTTACCTTTGGGCAAGATTCCTATAACTGGACCATCTCAATGATGCCATTTGATATTCTTGAACATGTGCTCAAATTAAGAAAAGATTTCGAGACTGTCGCCTATACATCTGCTACACTTTATGTGGACAAGACAACAAATTTGTTTACGCTTGAATTATTTAATGATCCTAACTATGATGATTCATTCACAGCCTTGACAAAGATTTCCCCACCGTTCAACTATGTGAAACAAGTGAATGGAGCCATTACACCGTTTCTTCAGGGTTATTGTTATCCTCCGACTAGTCACTGGAAATCTGAGATTTCTAAAGTGATCGCTCTCCAATCAGTAGCCTTGGATGGTAGGACATTAGTTTTATTTAACAGTTGGGCTGAAATGAATGATATTCATGATCGACTTCATCCTATTTTTCGAGATTTTGATATCCCCTTGTTAATACAAGACAAACATGGAAGTAGTGAAAAACTTATTCAAGAGTTTCAAGGATTTGAGGAAAGTGTACTTTTAGGTACTGGGCGATTTTGGAGTGGTGTTGACTTCCCAGGCCCAACCCTGAGTCAACTCATCATTATAAGGCCCCCCAATTCTAATCCCAAAGAGCCTCTCTTAATAGAACGAAAAGAACGATGGGGGAAACAATTATCGGATTTCTGGTATCGGTCTCATGCTCACCGTAAACTGCATCAAGGATTCGGCCGACTGATTCGGAAGAATACAGATCAAGGATTGTTTCTCATTCTTGACAGCCGGGTCGCCGCACCAATGAATATGATGAGTAGCTATCAAGAATCTATCCCTGTAAGCCTCAAAACCGATATAGATTCTCCTATTGATTTGGCAAATTGGTCCTTAAAAAGGCTTGGACTTACTCCTGAACTTAAAGAGCGAGGCATTGACTTAAAACAGGCTTATGAGAAAATTGAGCGGATGATTGATCATGGATCACCTTCTGAGCACTCCTATGAGCAAGAATAATGACACCTCGTTTTATTCACCTTATTCTTTGTGATATTGCCATTTTAGTCCATGATTAAGAGATCTATCGCAGTTGGTTTTGTCATTGAGGAAATGACTGATTCCCCCTTGAATGCATTCCATTTTCAGAGACTTCGAAAATCCGCCACTAACTTTCTAACATCATGAGTGCACCCCCTCCGTTGGTTTCCATTGAGTTTGAAACAATTCGTCAAGCCCTATATGACACACAACTTCCCGATACGGATCTCATAATTGCAGTTGGCTCAGGCGGAGTTGTGTTCGCCTCTATGATTGCTTACAAATTGAATGCTCCAATGACCGTCATTTGGCTGAACTATCGGGGGATGGACAATCAACCCATACGCTCATCTCCCAAGCTCTCTGAACCGTTTTCCTTACCTAATGGAGTGAATCATATCCTTTTAGTTGATGATGTGGTCGTTACTGGAAAAACTCTAAACGCTGCAAAGACCTTCCTTAGGGATACGAATATTACAACCGTAGCACTCAAGGGTCATGCTGATATTGTTCTTTTTCCTCAGATCAAATCATGCGTACAATGGCCCTGGAATCCCAAAAAACCGAACAGTACTCTTTGACGATAGGTCTACTTCCTATCCAGATTGCTGGCCACGGTATTGTTTTCATTGGATCAATGGAGTATTTCAGGTCATCATCATTAGAACATAGAATTCAGTTTTTGCGTTTACTGAACTCATCACGCTTATCTCCCTACAATAAGTAATCAGTTGGGCATGAATGATGCCGCTTGGATATAGTAGAATTCTGCCACATAATGTGAAGACAGCTTCGGTACGAATCTACTGATCGTGACTCTGTTGCATTAAAGCTAAACCTCATCACTGAAAATATTCAGTGGTTATTGTTTTAAGATATTTTTCGAGAAATCACTTTAACTCATAAACATCAATGATGAATCGTAGAGATTTTGTTCAATGGATCCTTGCGACTGGATCTGCAGGGTTGATCCAACAACAATCATCCAATCACTTGGATGAGTTGCCCCGCCGCCTATTTGGCCGAACCAATGAATCAGTGACCATGCTGGGGTTAGGTGGATGGCATCTCGGGGAAATGACTGAGCGCAATGCTCAAGCCACGATTGAACGAGCGATTGAAGGCGGAGTACGATTTTTTGATACTGCTGAGTCTTATCAAAACGGCGGAAGCGAGCGATATCTCGGCAAGTTTCTGGTTCCGAAATACCGTGAAAAAGCCTATATCATGTCAAAAACTACCGCTACGAATGCTAAGACCGCACGTCAACACTTGGAGCGTACATTAAAACTGCTTAATGTGGATCAAATGGACCTCTGGCAGATGCACGCCATCACAAGCCCAAGAGATGTGGATCAACGCATTAATGCTGGTGTTCTTGATGTGATGGAACAAGCACTTGCCGAGGGAAAAACTCGTCATATCGGATTTACTGGACATACCGATCCTGCCGCTCATCAGCATTTACTTGAATCGACGGACATCTTTCATGCCGTTCAATGCCCCATCAATGTTGCCGATGTGAGCTACAAGAGTTTTACCCAAAATGTTCTCCCCACCGTTGTAGAACGTAATATGGGTGTCATCGCAATGAAAACGCTCGCTAATGGCGGATTTTTTGGTGGATCTCGCCATGGTCAACACGGAGATAAACCTAAAGTTATCCCCCATCGTATTTCCATTGAGGAAGCTATCTACTTTGCGTGGTCTCTTCCCGTTAGCGTGATTGTATCAGGGACTGATGACATGGATCAACTCAATGAGAAAATTTCTCTCGCTCGTTCATTTACAAGCCTATCGGAAGATCAACGCATGGATCTCATCCAGCGCGTTGCTGACATGGCAGGTAGGGAGGTGGAATTCTACAAATCATAATTTAGATCATCTCAAAAAAAAAACGATGCTCATGAAGGTGCTACCCATAGCGATTCTTTTCGCTTTTTTTACTCACCTTGGATTTTCCCAAACCGCTGCCACGATCATGGGAACAGTGACCGATTCCACGGGTGTACCGATTGAGCAGGCAAATGTGTTCATTGCCTCCTCAATGGTGGGAACAACGACCAACTCAAATGGTCAGTATACCCTACGCGGCATTCCATTGGGTACCCTACGCTTAGTTGTCTCTCGCATCGGGTATGAGCCCAGCCATGTGGATCTCTTCATACGGAATGCGGAAACGTATATACGGAATTTTGAAATTGCTGAAAAAATATATGAACTCGGAGAAGTGACGGTTTCAAGTGATAATCGCAGATGGCAACGACAACTGGAGCGATTCACTACGATCTTCATTGGTGAAAGCCCAAATGCTCAGCAAACTGAAATTATGAATCCTCAAGTTCTTGATTTTTCTGGACGAGGAGGTGATTTTAGAGCACAAGCCAGTGAACCACTCATCATCGAAAATCGAGGACTCGGATATAAGCTCACTTATTTTCTCAATGAATTCATTGCAGAGCCGAATAGTTGGCGATGGGATGGCGAACCGCTCTTTGAAACGTTATCACCTTCCAGCCCCGAAGAAGCTGCACAGTGGAATGCACGACGAGACTCAGCATTTTATGGCTCGTTTCGTCATTTTCTTCTTTCTGTCATCAATGACCAAGTTGAAGTTCAGGGATTCAAGATTTACTCACGCCCTGGATCTAATCAGGGTGTCTTTGATCCAAGAGGAGGTGCATCCAGTCGACAGAACAATCGGTTTCCAATTGATGTATCTGACATTCTCAAGCCGGGGGACCGTGATGACGAGCGTATCTTAGATTTTAAGGGTTTCGTTGATATTGTCTATACTCACGAACTTGAAAGTAATGCTTTCCTCAGACTCCAACGACGAGCCGGGCGAGCACGTTATCAGACCTCCACTATCCGTTTAGATCGTGGACCTACTGTTGTAGATTTAAAGGGAGATCCTCTTGATCCTTATGGTGTTACTTTCTATGGTGGCTACTTTGCCTATGAACGTACTGGCGACCAAATCCCGAAAGAATTTCGCCCGTGGCTACAAGGCGATAACTTTTAAGTGCACTTGCTCCATTCTGGTACTACTTTTGAGTAGTGATGTCTACGGCCAGAGTAGCACACTGATCGGCCGCCTCTCCGATGCCGAAACGTTACGGCCGCTTCAAGGAGCACACGTTTTTATAGCATCCTCTCTCATCGGATCTGCATCACATGAAGATGGCTCATTTGTGCTTAATGAAATCCCTCCTGGTGCTCACAGAATCGTTGTCACTATGCTTGGTTATGAACCAACCAGTATAGATACGCTTTTCCGAAAGGATCACCGTTATGAAATTGATGTAAGTCTCCATTCAACTACCGTTGAGTTAGAAGAAGTGGTCGTCAATGCACGTTTGGCTCGTAGATGGCAAAGACGGCTACGCAAGTTTACACGTCTCTTTCTTGGGGAGACGATCAATAGCGACTCTACGCACATCCTAAACCCCGAAGTACTCAGCTTTAAAAGCCGTCTGGGAAAACTATCTGCTACAGCAAGTGAGCCCCTCATCATTGAAAACCGTGCATTAGGGTATCGTTTACAGTATTACCTGAAGGAATTCTTTCACTTCGGGCATACCATCAAGTATGATGGAGAACCCTCCTTTACCGAACTGATCCCTGCCGATTCATCCGAAATGGAACGCTGGCAAACCAACCGTGAAGTTGCTTTCTATGGATCAGAGAGACATTTTCTTCTATCACTGATCAACCAGACAACACAGGCAGAAGGATTTGAGATTCATCGACTGTTCTCTTTTGAATCCAGTAGCCCACGATTCAATATGGATCCGTTGGATTTATTGGAACTGGGCCCTACTCCACTTGAACAAATCTTTACGTTTTCAGGCATACTGGAAGTTACTTATTCCGAAGAATTGGAAGATGAAAACTTCAAAGACTGGCAAAGACAACCGAACTGGCAACGCCCAGGTCCTCAACGCTCCTTCATGGAGTTAAATTCTGGTCCCACCTTGATAGATGAATCTGGAGAAGTCATTGATCCCTATGGTGTCACGGTCTACGGATACTTTGCCTTTGAACGTATGGCCGATAAAGTACCCAAAGAATACCGTCCTCCCAATTGGAATCATCATTAATTAGCTTTACCCAATACAAATTGACTCAACAACTGCTACTTTTTTCATTCGGTGAAAGTGACCAGTTCGTTATACATGGCCTCTGTAAAATCAGTTTAGAGGATGATCTTTGTCATTGTATTATTGTGATATTCATTCATCATCGTTTTGTGAATGAAATCGCAATATTCATCCTTTCAGGACTCTAACTCTCCCATGAGCTCCTTACGAATCGCTGGACATTTGAATTGTAGTTCCAGATTTAGCTGATTCAATGGCAGCATCAAGGATTTCCATAGCAATCATATTGATCGATAGTGACGAAAGAGTTCCTTCGGGATCAGTATCTCCCCTGACAACAGCCGCAAGAAATGCAAATGGATCGTGATGAGGGGGAGTCATCTGTGGCAATTGCGAGAAGTCCATCGGATCACTACCCGAAATTCCAATCGTTCCGTCCGTTGAATTGACTGCATAAACGAATCCATTCGTACCATAAATGTCCATATCCTTTCGACTAAAGGGCCAGTTCCATGATGCCTGAATGATGGCTTGGCTTGATGGAAAGGTTACGATGATGGTTGCTTCATCATCTACGTATCCATAGGGTGGATCTGGTTTGAAAATTTGAGTGACCGCTGTTACACTGGTGGGACGCTGACCGTCGTTAAGCCATGTGATCAAGTTCGCACCGTAGCACCCAAAATCAGTGATCGCCCCTCCCCCATTCTTTTCTTCAGTCAAAAGCCAAGAGGAAAACTCCGGTCCAACTCCAATTTCGATGGGACCTTCATGGCCATCACGTACGACAATTTTTCGTATCTCTCCGATGGAAGGAAGAGATTCTTTGGCATAATGAACACTTGGATACCAAGTGGTTTCATAATTGGTTAGCAAGTGAATTCCTGCAGAGTCAGCAACGGCTTTCATTTGCTGAGCATGGTCCAATGAAATCGCCATGGGTTTCTCCACCATCACATGGATACCACGTTTGGCAGCCGCCTTCGTGATCGACAGATGATCGTAAATATTTGAAAATACAGTGATCGCTTCGGGTTGAGTCGTGTCTAGCATCTCTTCCACAGAAGCATAAACCACATCCATGTTAAACCCATAGCGGTCTGACATTCGCAGTGCCAGATCATAGTCAGACTCTGCGATGCCCACCATTTCCACATCTCCAACTGCTTCTCGCCCCAAGATCCATCCTACATGTCCATGAACCAATCCTACCACACCAATGCGTACGGGTTGTTGAACATCTTCAGAGGGTAAGGCAGGAGGTACTGATCCCAGAAGTAACACAAAGATGAGGGCTACGGTCCAGTTCATATCAGATAGACGGTTAGAAATGGTGATCCATCTCTGGAGGATTTTCTGGTTTCAAGAAACGAAGGATCAACCCTTGTGCCCATCAACCGTGCGGTAGGCCTCAATCAAAGCCTGCTCGCCCTCTGCACCTGGGTGCATATTTCCATGTTCCATACCCAGTATTCCCTTAAATCCTTTCTCTCGGATATGTGAAAATACGTTGGTGAAGTTGATTTCACCCGTAGTGGGTTCTTTGCGTCCAGGGTTGTCACCAATTTGAAAATAGACAATCTCATCCCATGATGCATCAATGTTAGGTATTAGATTTCCTTCGGTAATTTGCTGATGGTAGAGATCATTGAGGATTTTACAGGCTGGACTGTTGACTGAACGGCAGATCTGATATGCATGTGGAATTTCGGATAAAAAAAGTCCTGGATGGTTGACGGGGTTTAATGGTTCTATGGCCATCACTAAACCATGTGGCTCTAAAATGTCACTGGCTCTACGAAGACTTTCAATTACATGTGCTGTTTGATACTCCATATCAGCACGCAGGTCAACAAAGCCCGGTACAACGGTCATCCATGTCGCATTCACACGCTTGGCAACCTCAACAGATTCTTCAATTTCCTTGAGAAACTGCTCTCTATGCTGATCATCTCCACTTGCAAGACTGGGTTCGTTCCAGAAAATCGTGTGTGCCACAAAAACCCCCATCTGCATGTTACGCTTTGCCATCGTATCTGCAATACGCTCTTGGGTTTGCGTACTGCGACCTTTCATTCCGTTGTCTTCCCATGCCGTAAAGCCTTGATCAGCTGCAAAGTTTAACTGATCCATGAGGTCTTCTCCTGCACTGTGCTTAAACATTCCAAAATGGGGAGCATAGTGCATTGAAAAATTCTGATTCATAGCATTCTTGGTAGAGAATCCAAATGCTGATGCTGCAACAGTTAACACTGATGCAGAGGGAAGAAATTCACGCCGTGTCATGATGAAGGATGATTGGTTTAGGGATTACACATCGCAGATCCCAATGGCCTCACGTAACGATATCAAAGGACTGCGGGTTGGAATAAACTCTTGACCTACATAGCCAGTGTGTCCTGTTTCTACAATCGCTCGCATGATTGCGGGATAGTAGAGTTCCTGGGATTCATCAATTTCATTACGTCCAGGATTCCCACCTGTATGGTAATGTCCAATGTATTGATGATGATCTCTGATCGTGCGTATGACATCTCCTTCCATGACTTGCATGTGAAAAATGTCATACAGTAACTTAAAGTGCTCTGAATTGATGCTCTTACAGAGTTCAACGCCCCATGATGTGTAGTCACACATGTAGTCGGGATGGCTCACCTTACTATTGAGGAGCTCCATGCACAGCGTAATCCCGTGTGCCTCAGCGGTAGGAATGATCTGTATGAGCCCTTCCATGCAGTTCTCAAGTCCTGTAGCATCATCCATCCCGCGTCTGTTACCAGAGAAGCAGATCATACTGTGGTATCCGGCTTCATGGACGAGCTGAATTCGCTCGTTGAACATAGGGATGAGCCATTCATGATTGGCAGGGTCATTGAATCCGTCGGTTAAACGATCCTTTCCTTCTACAACTGGACTAAGCGGCATTGCACATACGAGTCCATATTTTTCTAGTATGGGCCATTCTTCAGGTTCAAGCAACTCAACCGATTGAATCCCCATGGAGGCAGATGCGCTGGCAAGTTCTTCGACGGAATAGTCTGGATAACACCACTTGCATACGCTATGATTGATATTTCCACGTAAAGAGAGAGATGAAGTGGCACCAAGTAAGCTGGCACCAGCTATCCCGGTCATCGCGGTTTCAATGAATGAACGGCGTTTCATCTGCAAAATGGCACTCAACTATGATGTAGGCAGGATACGATCCATACGGGATGCTACATCCTTGAGGTAATTGCGCTCACCTGCTGGAACTTCCGCAGTTGCCCATCCCTCATAACCAATCGATTCAAGTGCAGCATTGACTGCTGGCCAATCGCAGTCTCCCTCCCCCAGTGGCACTTCAAAGCCAGCAAACGGGCCTTCGGTATCGCCTTTATTCCGACTATATTCCTTAATATCCAGTTTTAATATCCGCGATCCAAGGACTTCAATCCAATGCTCAGGCCAACCATAGGTAACGACGTTACCCACATCAAAATACCATCCGACATGATCATGCTCAAATTCATCCACATATCGGGCACATTCAAGGGGGCTAAGAAGAAACTTGTTCCATACATTTTCAAAGGCAATTTTAATCCCTAACTCTTGTGCCAATGGGAGTACTTTACGAATTTCCATTTGCGATCGCGTGTACGCATCAGCATAGGAGATGTCTTTGTTCACAACCGCAGGAACAAGAAGTACCGTTGATGCTCCGTATGCATGAGCATCACGGATTGCAGTATTGAGTCCATCCACTCCAGCAGATCGAACTTCAGGATCTGGAGATGAGAGAGGTTGGGTCCAATGAACAGAATCAACGATTCCGTGAATGGGGAATTGTACTGAGTCACGAGCAGCAATGACCTCTTGAGTATCAAATTCATTCGGGCTCTCCAGTTCTACTCCATCATAGCCCAAATTTTTCAATAACTGAAATTTTTCAGTCATTGAAAGGCTCGGCTCATCAATCATCGTATATTTGACCGCCTTCTTGATGGTCCCTTTTTGGGTTTGAGCTATCACAGTTGACGATCCGAGTGATACGGCAACTGCTCCCATAGCACCTGCTCTTAAAAAATCTCTACGTTTCATGGTTCTAAAGTTTTTGTACCGATGTTGGTGTTGTTCTAGAGAGTTTGGTTATTCCTGGTATTGGAACCGGGGGAGTTTCAATGGGCCCAAACTCATGACTTGGAGGAGATAAATCTAGCCCAGAGGACATGAGTTCTTCCCAACTCAATTGTAGTCCTGTATACGCACTTTCACGGCCGAGTACAGCAGTGAGTGTGCTAGCTGTGATCTGATTGGTTTCATTGATCGGTTTCCCCTCACGGATGGATGCAATCAAATCCGTATGCTCCTGAACATATCCATTGGCACCTGGCTCTGTCATTTCAAATAACATACTCCCGTCATGAGCATAAATCGCGGAGTTTTGTGGATTTAGATGAGCGATTCCCTTGGTGCCAACCACACGATTTTCAACCCTGTTGGTAGCTCCGGTAAACTGTCTGCATTTTGCTTCAACAAGCACATCTCCAGGGTAGGTGTACTCTACACTGAAATGATCGTAAATATGGCCATACTCTGGTGCGGTTCTGGCAATTCGTCCTCCCAAGGAAATGGCTTGTTCGGGATGACTTTGAAAGACCCAGTTAATGACATCAATATTATGGACAAATTGTTCTACAATATGATCTCCACCGAGCCATGTAAAGTAGTACCAGTTTCTGCATTGCCATTCCATATCACTCATGCCCTCTTTCCGTTCACGAAGCCATATAGGGCCAGTCAGGTAGTACTCCTGGGCGGCTACAATCTCTCCAATCATACCATCATGGATGTGCTGAATGGCTTCCATAAAACTGGGCTGTCTTCTGTAGAGTGTTCCTGCCACAACAGAAAGTCCTTTTTGGTCAGCAATTTTTCCAGCCTCCATGATTTTCATGGCTCCAGCAACATCCACACTCACTGGCTTTTCCATGAACACATGTTTCCCTGCATTCATGGCAGCAGTGAAGTGCTTTGGGCGGAACCCAGGCGGGGAGGCTAGAATTACAAGATCTATATCGGTATCAAGGATGTTTTGATAGGCATCAAAGCCAACAAAGGCATGATCGTCATCGACTTTGTACGCATCACCAATCTCTTGCTGAAGAGCAGTTCTGGAGGCATCAAGGCGATCCTGAAAAAGATCTCCCATAGCAACAATCTCCACTTTCTCACTGGAAATGACAGCATCTCGTGCAGCTCCGGTACCCCGGCCACCACATCCAATAACTCCAACCCGCATAACATCGCGGGTTCCAGCATATGCAAAATTTCCAGAAGCCATCAATCCAAGCGTTCCGGCGGCAGTCACTTTTACAAAGTTTCGCCGATTGATTTCTTGTTCTTTCATGTGAATAATAAAAAATTAAGAGATGATTATTGATGAATATAAGGATTCTTTACCTTTTTTGTTCATTTTTCTTGTAGAAGAAACAGTCCAGTTTTGATTTGATGAGAATTTTCTCCATTTGACTCCATCAAATGCACATGAAGATCCTGATGCTCTTGTACATTCACCACTGCTTTTCCCCAATCCATGACACTGTATGCTGAGGCCCATGCATCCGCAATCATTGCTGTTGTTGCAATCACAGCTACTTTTCTTTCGTGTGTGACTCCAAAACCAGTACGAGGATCAACGATGTGAGAATATCTAACTCCGTTATGCAGTAAATATTGATAGGTATCACCTGATACAGCAATGCCGCAATTTGCTAGAATCATTATCTTAGAATACGCATCATCTTCAAAAACTTGAATTTCCCAGCCATCCAAAGATGGTGGTGCATTACCGAGAGCAATGTCTCCTCCAGCATCAACGACCGCCTCCGGGTAACCACTATCCATAAGAACTTGGAGTGCTTGATCGGCAACATACCCCTTTGCTATCCCTCCCAGATCAAGTCTCATATTAATTTTCTTCAATTCTGCGGTTTGATTTTGTTCGTTAAGATATAAATATTTGTAGCTAACGCTATTTCTTGCTTCATCCAATGCAGTTTTATCGGGTAGTGTGGAGCGGCGCATTGCTCTGCGCCATAGCATAGTAAGTGGTCCGGCAGTCACATCAAATGCACCTCCAGACCTAACTGAAACAGATTGTGCGGTATAGAGAACACTCCAGAGATCAGAGGAAACTGCGATGGTTTGCTGATAGGTTTTTGAAAGTTGGTTCAGTTCACTATCTATCTGATAGTCGCTCAACGCATCATTGAGTTCATTGATACGTGAGAACGCTGATTCTGCTACATTGTTAGCCGATAGGGAATCATTCGCATAAATAACAATCTTTACGTCGGTTCCCATTAGTGGCTTAGAAAACTCAAACCTATTACTTTGACTAAATACTTCCAATACAGACATGGAGCAAAACAAGAGCGACATAAAACTGAGGACCAGACTGGTTGTATCCAACTTCATCCATCTCTTGACATCAGAAAGCATTATAATTGCAAAGATCCTGAATCAGAATGCCTTAGCTCACTGATTGGTTATCATTATAATTAGATGCATGACCACTTCATGTGATTATAATCAGCAACCATTATGCTTTCTCAAAGGTGAGTAGATGATTCTGATAGTATTCTAATTGTAGGCGGCGAGCGTTGATTTCGGCGGGAATTCCGATGGATAAGTCATTGACTAGGGTATCAAATTGATCAAGGGTGGTAACGATTTCTTTTTGTTTTTCAAGTGATGGAATAGGAATTTTGATTTTGGCAAGA
>JAPOUL010000005.1 GCA_026708685.1 Bacteroidota bacterium | reverse complement strand
CTTAGAGAGGAAGAATAAGAGTTGATCATAGGGGGATCTCTTGGAGTATGCACCATGCATGCACCAGCATAGATTTTGATCCAACTGGTGGTATTAAAACGGGGGGTTGTCTCAGGTATTTAGAAACAACCCCCCGTCAATTGACGAAACTGGAAATTATATGTATGGACTAATGACAGTATCAAAATTGAAGTGGTTGAGATCACGTCTGAATCAATTCAAAGGACGATCGGGCCATTCAATCTTTGTTTTGAATCAAGTGAACTGCTCCAGTCAAAACCATCTTGGTGGTGATCTCCTTGCATCTATCAAGGCAGGTGTCATCTTGAATGGTTCTCGAAAAATCTTTGAAGTTACTGAGATCTGATCAGTGAATGGCACCAGTTAGAGAGTGCTACACTCGGATACAATAACTGGAAAGACATCTCCCTTACTGTCATGAGGAAACCGAATCGGTCATCACAATGACCGTAGTACCTTTAAGGGGTATATCTGAAGAATCTCTTCATCAGTATAAGAAGAGTTCAGCGATGTTTCCGGAAAATAATGGGCATAGACATGACGAAGGGTATGTTTTTACCATCCTTTCGACCTGGGATGAATTTGGCATGGTCTCTGATCACCCGAATTGCCTCCTCGTTCAAGGCATCACCTGGGCCATTTAACACAGAAAGATTCACAACATCGCCATTTTCTTCAACTGTGAAGTGCACTGTTACTTTACCTTGAAAGTTAGACCTGCGTGCACTCTCTGGATAGTGAACATACCGCATTAAATTGGCAATTCCTCCAATCAACTGAGGCATCTGATTTGGAAGTACATCGTATTGAGAGAGTTGCTCTGAAGTAGAATCAGACTTGATCTGATCAGAAGTCGTTACGATGGAATCCTGAGTAGCACACGCATTCAGAAAAAGTCCAATCAGCAAATAATATGGTGGAAACCGCATTCGTGAAAGGTAAGAGTGAATCTACAGAAAACCTACAAAAATGAGAACGGTTTGATTCAATCAATAGGTTTGAAAGAGATCATGTCACAGTTGGGAGCATCGTCTAACTTCGAAACATAATTCATTCTGAAATAGGACTTTGTAACACCGCCTTGGATGTATCTGAATCGGCAATTCCCATAACAAAATAGGCATATCCTCAAAAGAAGATATGCCCAAGAATTTATTCCATTGCCAACGATACTGATGTTCAACAGTGGGCAAATAATGTTTTGATAGCAGGAGATTACCGGAGCTTGAACACGATCGGTAAAGACATTTTCACTTGTACAGGGCGTCCACGCTGGCGACCAGGGACAAACTTAGCATGCTCGGTGATGACTCGAATAGCTTCTTCATCACAACCACCACTGATTCCTCTCAGAATAGTAGGTTCACGAACATTGCCGTTTTCATCCACAATGAATTGGACAATCACTCTTCCCTCTACATTTGCCTTCCGTGCAATTTCAGGGTATCGTGCCTTTGATTGTAGACCACCAATTCCACCGATGAGCTCTGGCATTTGCTCAACAATTTCGAAAATCTCAGGTTCGTCAATTTCTTCTTCCTCATCCGGTGGTGGCGGGGGAGGAGGCAAATTGATCGGAGCATCCAAATCTAAAAATGCGTCTAGATCCAGATCGTCATCCTCAAGAATTTCGTCGTTGGGAACCTCAACAGGGACAGGAGGCCGTGGAGGTGGAGGCGGTTTTTGAATCTGCTTGGTTTGCAAGATATCTTCCATTTCAACGACTTCTTGCTCAATCTGAACAATTTCATCTGGATCACCACGATCCAAATTGGCATTGAATGCAACAATCAACAAACCGAGCGAGACAATCATTCCAACTTGCACAAAGAATCCGTAGGTTCTTTTCAGATCCGCCGAAGGAGTTTTACGAAGAGCCATAACTCAAAAGTGGTTAGTGAAAAATAAAGATAACAAAAATTAATGAAAAAATCAACTGGCATTGGAAATAGAATGCCTGCGTAACACATCACCTATTTTCAAGAGATGTCAGACTTTCAACAATGCCTTCATACATATCTGAAGCAATCATTGTGCCAGAGTGATGATTGATAGCGTACAAATCAGAGGATTGTCCTCCAACATGACACGCAATGACGGCAGCACGACGCGTGTCACACCCTTGAGCAAGCATTCCTCCACATAAACCCGCTAAAATATCACCTGTTCCAGCGGTAGCAAGGGCAGCGTTTCCAGTACCGCAGATGATAGCATCGCTGTTGTGGTGTGAAATGATTGATGGATTGCCTTTCAAAACGAGAGTACAGTTCCATGCAGAAGACCATCGGTGGGCGGATTCCAGTCGATCAGAAATATCATGCTCCCCAGTCATTTGGGCAAATTCACCTGCATGGGGAGTGAGAATCCAATCTTTGGGCAGCTCAGTTGAGCGAAGGTGAATAGCCGCTATATGCAATGCATCCGCATCCACTACAATGGGAACCGTGGCAATCTGGAGAATGGAGTGGATGAATGATTCCGTAGACGGATGTCGCCCAAGACCAGGACCAATAACTATTGAGTTCGCTTTTTCAAGCCAAGAATTCAGTACAGATAATGAGGCATCCAAATCGATTCCACCTTCAGAATTCTGTGGCAGGCCAATGGCGGGGATTTCGGTCATGGAGGTGGAGAGGACACTTTGAATGTACTCTGGTACAGCACATGCTACATATCCAGCACCAGCACGTGCTGCCGCAAGGGCAGCTAGCATAGGAGCACCAGAAAACTTCGTTGATCCGCCAATGATCAGAACCATCCCCGCACTATACTTATGTGCATGTTGACTGCGAGATGGCAAAAGGGATGAAACAGCCTCGTCTGTAGATATCCAGTCAATCTGTGATGCGTCTTGTTGAAGGATGGAAGGCAGAGGCAGACCTATATCCACAAGTTCTATATTCCCCGCATATTCTGGGCCTTGTTCAAGTAATAAACCCGGCTTGTATGCACTAAAGGTGATTGTCATCTCGGCTTGAACCGCCTTGCCCATTGGAATGCCCGTATCGGCATGCAACCCCGACGGAATATCAAGAGCAATGACTGGAGATGGTACAGCGTTAAGACGCTTCACAATATTGACAACATCTCCTTCAAGCGGGCGATTCAAGCCAACACCAAAAAGAGCATCAATATAGATGTCAGCACATGATGATACTAATTTAGGATCAACAATGATATTGAGGCGGCCGCTCGCGTCACGATTGTGCAACTGATAGAGAAATTCTAAATTCTTTTTTGCATCCAAAGTGGTAGGAGGTTTCAGAAGATAGACTTCAACAGTAGCCCCCCAGTTGTAAAGTGTACGGGCAACAACTAGACCGTCGCCACCATTATTTCCGCTACCGCAGCAGATCACCACTTTACGATCACCAATAGGCCCAAAGTTCTGCTCAATGATGCATGCCGCACCTCGACCAGCATTCTCCATCAGGGTCAGGGAGGGAAACCCGAATTCTTCAATGGACCGTTGATCAAATGTATCCTGTAGTCTGCCACGAAGTACAGGCAGAAAGCCAGCATCTAAATGATGGAAGCACTCAGTAACGAAACGTTGCCCTTGAATATCCATGAAGGTTTATTGATCAGTGGTAGGGAGTGTGCTGGTAGCTGTTTGTCCAAGTTTGAGCGTGTCAGGAAGTTCAGTATTCCATCGGGGGCGAATGGTAACTCCATTGGAAGACCATGTGATCGGCTCTGAGCGGTGATAGGGGTAGATGCGACCACCATCCCATTGATCATTTAGATTCTGATCAATGAACGCATATAGGTGATACGTTTGTTCAGGCAGCTGGGGAAAAAGAAATCTGCCCAAGGAGTCAGGGGTTTGCATAGATAGAAATTTGCGATCTGTATCGGTAAGGATGACTCGTACACTGTCCCCAAAAGGAACTGTGATTCCACTCACACTACCAAGTGACCGAGGTCCAAGTCGTTCAAAGTAACGTACATGGATACTGTCTGGTTGCAGGACGGATATATGGTATACTTGGGAAGATTCGGATAGATTGGTGAGCGAGTAGATGGTTCCATTGGATGATTCAATCTCAAAAGGTACAAGTGCCCCCGTGGAATCCTTTACGCTCACTAAGCTATCTAGGAGCGGTTTCTCAATAGATTGATCAAAAACGATTTTGGGGTTTTCCCATGGTGCAAGCCGGTAGGGGCTTTCCTCATTGGTGGTCAAGAACTCAACAAAGGTTGGAATGCGGTTTGTTTCAGATAGAGAACCCATAAAGTAGGTTGTATCTGAGCGATTCGTATTTCCACTGGAATCCTGAACGGCAGCCGTCGTGATCAGTGAATAGGTCGTTTCCTGTAAGGGATCTACGATGAGATACACTGACCGGGGATTAGATGCCAGCTGATAGCTGGAATGAACTTGAACGGGAGTATTGGTCAGGGAGTCAGTCAGAGTCCAGAAATCGCCACTTAATGTAGACAAGGAAATAT
The DNA here is from genome assembly GCA_026708685.1 of Bacteroidota bacterium. Classification (GTDB taxonomy): domain Bacteria; phylum Bacteroidota; class Rhodothermia; order Rhodothermales; family Bin80; genus Bin80. The sequence goes on along the minus strand of JAPOUL010000005.1, from coordinate 12,273 downwards.
TCTCGTTAAATCGAAGATCTAACCGTTGATTTGTAGGAGCCCGTATGCGTTCAATGCGGGGGCGTAGTGTATCAAGATGTGTGTAGATCCAGTCAGGAGTAGGGGCAGTGGTATCTGGAGTTGCCCTTATCATAGGGAAAGGGGGGACGGCATACCATTCCAGCGGATCTGGTTTAAGATTACGGTTGAGATCACGTAAACCAATCACAAAAAAACTGGATTCTCGCACATAACTAAATTCAAACTTCCCCTCTGTATCTGTTTGGGTTTGATAGGAGGGAGATTCATCCAGAGAAGAATTGACAGGATATGCCAATACCATGAGCCCAGCAACGGGTATTCCCTTTTGATGATCAATGATACGGCCACGTAAACGTCCTTGATCAATCACTGGGCCTGTTGAAAAAGCAAACGATAACGGACGTTTTAGACGAACCCCGTGCCAGTCACGAAATTCATCATTTAAGGTGACCACATAGGTGGTTGAATCAAGGAGTTGTTCGGGTAGCCGTATCGTCACTGACTTACCTCTCCAACGAAAATTTAGTCTGCCCAACGGAGTAGGAACAATCGATAGAGCTCTTCCAAATGATCCTTCATTCACATATTCGGAAAAGCTCATTTTGATTTGATCTGGGGAAATATTGACAGATTCATTGGGGGGCTCCGTCGACACGATGGCAGGGGGCACTTCATCACGAGGCCCACCCGTTGGAGGACGCGGGTCCGCACAACCACATACCAAGAGGATACTCACCAGAACTGTCTTACGAGTCAGTACTATCGTTTCGAAGATTAAAAAATAAGAATGCTGTCAGGGCAGTAGCCGCGGCAATAATGATAGGTTCAAGATGACGTCGAACCCAACCCTTTGGTGGGAGGTCACCTTGGGTTTCAGGGTAGATTTCGGATTCTATTTGCGACACGATCCGTTCAGAGATGGTATCGGTAAATGACTCATTGCAAGAGTCTTGGGCGATGATTTTTCCAGTTGGATCAAGAAATGTATATCTAAGTGCTAACTTCGCAGAACGTGAAAGCGTTCTCCTGCGTTCGCGGGTATACGAGATAGAAGCATTGGACATCTGCCAAGAAAGACGGAACGGTTGGCGTGATGAGTGAAGGGAGTCCGCGTAGAAGAGTGTCATGTCATGTTCTTGCCAATGCTTAATCAGAGTGGTGGTCACATATGGAAGTTCATCTGGGGGATCCAGAATCAACGAATCCACTTTGGAGGGAATAAAATCCATGCAGGCGATTCCAAGATTTTCGAACACATTCATGTTTGACAGCAAATTCTGTGCACCAACAGGAGGAATTACACTAAGAGCCCAATAACCAATCAGACCAATGGAAAGAGAGTATTTCATTTACGATCTCTGTAACTCAGCAACCAGATGATGTGCTTCTGGGAGAATTAATTTCTCCATAGCAAGTTCAACCGCTTTGGGTGAACCGGGAAGTGAAAAAATAACCATTTTTTGATAGGTACCCGCAATGGCACGAGAAAGCATGGCTCGGCTACCCACTTGATCCCATGAAAGCATCCGAAAGATCTCCCCGAATCCAGGCACTATTTTATCCAGTATAGAACGGATCGCCTCATAGGTTTGATCTCTTGGGCTGATTCCAGTCCCGCCACTTAAACAGACGACATCAGCAATCTTAGATTGGGCTTGGATCACTTCACGAATACGATCGGGTTCGTCTTTAACGATCAGTTGAGCAACGATAGTATGGCCACCTTGTTGAACAAACTTTGCCATACAGGGGCCGCTTTTATCAGAACTGGATGTTCGGGTATCACTGACCGTGATCAGTGAAAAGCGTAGGGCCACAGACCGATTGAGATGTTCAGGATTCATGAATATTGTTATGTGATTTTCCAAACCATCGCGGAGGATCATATCCAAATTTGCCCCACGGATGGCATCTTGCCACTCGGCATACAGCCAGCACGATACCTTTGAAGACACCATACTTTTGGATTGCTTCAATGGCATAGTTGGAACATGAGGGAGTAAACCTGCAAGCATTAGGAAGATGAGGTGAGATCACCAGCTGATAGACCTTAATAGGGAAAATAAAAAGTTTTCGTAGCATTCAACACAGATCAAGACGGTTCCATGATCTAGTAGGCACTCACCAAAATGTGCAACGCCAATCGCGAAGTAAATGGTGACATAGTTCAAGGGAGTTTCAACCTATGAGGAGTGGATTAAGTTTTTTTGAGGGGCTTAACTAAGTCAAGCAACGCCGAAATATAGATCTCTTTCTTTCCATCTTTGGAAAAAACGGAAATAGTCCACCCTATCCATTTCGGGTGATCTGACGGTTTTTTCATCAACTCTTGAGCATATTTTTTAGCAAGTGTTACTGGGATTCCTTTACGCGGCTGGGTTTCCTTGATCTGCGTTTGATCCGAACTGGATGCTCTCAGCACATAGTGACTTGGGCAATAATGCAGGTGTTCATACGGGATACAAAGGATCATCCTATGAGCAATATCAGATGAATCCACACGGCTCATCAATTCATGGAGCATTTGACTATGAACATAGGCTTCACGCTCCTCGTCAATTCCTTGTGGAAGACGCGTCAGTTGATGAAGGGCAGAGGATTCGTTGGATACGTTAATAAATGGAGAGTAATACAGAATTTCTGCCAATTGCTGATTGGAATAATCAAGGTAGGTACGTTTTTTTGTTGAATCAATCATGGAGAGTTCAGGCGATCAGAACGTTTTAGGCACAGTGATGATAAGCTTGAATGATTAAAGAAAAAGCGAGGTTTGCAAATAGAAAAAATTTCTAATGCATCTGGCAATTTGTAACATGGGATGACCAAGAAAGTTCATATGTGGAAAATCTTCACTTTTGGTACCCAGCAATCTATGATACAGGGATTCTTTTCGTTTCAATTTACTTCAAATATGAGTTTTTTGCAAAACCTCAGGATCAACTTCCAAAAACGCACCAGAAGTGCTTCAGTGCATTATTTTTTAAAGCACGGAGGTTTCGCAAACTCCTCATATGTATTAGTACCAGAGCGTTAGAATTCTATGGTTCATTAATGACCACTGTCTGAAAAAGTGTAATTATCATAACTTAAAAAAATGGTCAAAAAAGCCTGTTACAAGGTCGCGTTATATTATCTTCAGTGCTACCGCCCAAGCCCCGGCTCTCTGCACCTATTTTTCTTCTGCGAATCCTGATTTGATGAGGACTACTTTTTGGCATCCATGGATTTGCCCTTATTGAGTAGATCCACCAACCACCTCTGCATGGAGGGGATCGGGATGGCAAACGCCCCGTCAGGTCGCTCATCAAGGATCCCCTGCCTGAGAGCCCGCTCAAAAACTCCCATAGCATCCTTCTCGGAGTACTGGCTTTTAATGGATCTGATGATATCTTCTTTCTCTACGGTCGCACCAGTGGGTAGTCCTTCAAACAAGCTCGCGATGATGCACCTCTGGTTTTTGGTGATGCCATGTGCCCTGACATTGTAATAAGCCATCTGGCGCTGTCGCCCCCGCTCCACGGTGTGCTGGAGAGATCTGGGAGTCGGCTCATGGTTGCTGGCGGCAAGGCACTCCTTGGCAGACTCAACAAAGCACATAATGTGATGCGGCCATCCATGTGTAGGCTCTGCAAGGGATTCAATCCAGCCCTGCGGAGGGGAGTCTAGCCCACATCGGTGTACATGGTGGTCATGAATGACTGCACGCGTGGACTTTGGGTCTAATGGACCCAACCTGACCCTGCAGGAGTCCTCAATCCAGGATATGCCAAGTGACTCAAACGCGAGCTCCGTCGTGCCAAGTCCGCCAGCAAGCAGGATTACGGGTGCCCCGAGCTCGCCATTGTGTATCATGTCCAGTGTAGCCGCGGCCCTCTCTTCGTCATCTCCCCGACCTGCAAGTTTTGCCAGATGCTGGGCTTCGTCAAGCACCAAGATGAGCCCCTCAGCGGGTGCGGCCTTCTTGATAATATTTACAACGTCTGATTGCATTTCCGTCTCTTTTTTTCCACGCCAGCCAAGCCATTGCACCCCAAGATTCCAGCCCCCCGACTTGCGGGGCGTGTAAGGCACCTCCAGCTTCGCTGCCATGCGGGCGGGGTCATGAAAGTCGGGGGCGTTAAGGCTGCCCTTCACTGCATAGCCATTCGTTTTAGCATGTTCCGATAGCTCAAACAGCAGTGCAGTCTTCCCTGACCCTGGCGGCCCCTTGATGATGAATGTAGTGCCCCTGTTTTTTGCTCGGTAGTGCATAAGTGCACGAACGAACGGGTTGATGACCTCGTCACGCCCGTGAAAGAACTCCGCAGGTCCTCGGTATTCAGTGAATGCTTCCATCGTTGTAAGTGCGATTGATTACAGGGACTGTATAACTCCGATCTCCCGTGCAGGTGCACTAAATGTCAACATCCTTGAAGTCATGGGCAACCCATAGATGAGTGGGGGGCACATGCATCGCTCTCCTACCAGAAACCGTGCTGACAAGCCCCATCCGCCCGCTCATGGCTATTGCATGCAGGACTCTTACACCAAAGATACGAAATTCCCCCAAGTAAAGTGAACTACAACCACAAAACACTGCAGTTCAACCAGCAAGTATCGGATCAACTCAAGCAATTCTGTCCAAATCAATCTTCTGCACTAATTTTCGTGAGCATATCACTCATTTTAACCATATTGAAACGGTAACTTTGTTTATTCCGTTTAATGTGTCCATAAATGACCCATGATTGACCATTTACCCAAATTCAAATTGTTAAGTTGATGGGAGAACTTGTTTTGAAAACGACAGAGGATGTCGTTTATGACCAAAATGGTCTGGTTCCAGTCATTGTGCAGGATGAGTCAGATCATGCGATCCTTATGCTGGCTTACATGAATCATGATACACTGGTTCAGACGCTTCGTACAGGTATTATGACCTACTGGAGTCGATCGAGAAAGTGTGTTTGGGTCAAAGGGGAAACAAGCGGACAGTATCAGATTGTAAGGTCCGTTAGATTGGACTGTGATGGTGATACCTTGCTTTTTGAAGTAGAGCAGCAGGGTGGAGGGGCATGTCACACGGGTGCAAGAACATGTTTTTTTAGCGAATTGAAACTACACAAGTAGCCATGTCTGTTTGGGTATGGTACTGATCCCATATTTCCTCACCCAACGGTGTGTCTATTGTTGTGGTCATTAGTTCCATAATTAATAATTGTCTTCTGGAAACCGCGATGAGTCAATGGAAGCCACTGATTTTTGTGATTGCCATGTTGGTGCTGGGCAGCTGCTCAAGTCAATCACTCAGACTTGAACCTGATTGGATCGTAGATCAAGCCAATGTACTGGATGCACAGCAGGAGAATGCTTTCATTAATGAACTGTCGGGTTTTTATGACAGTACATCGGTTCCAATGGTTGGTGTGACGCTTAACGGTGTGAGCAATCAAACCGTTGAATCATTCGCCATGTCTTTGTATGAATCATGGGAGCTCGGTGATCCACAGACACACAATGGGATCATGATTCTATTGTTGACTGAAGATCGTAGGGTGCATATAGAGGTTGGAAGTGGCATCGCCGGAGATATTCTATCGGTACAGGCATTGGACTCAATTGAAATCAGCATGGCAGTATTTTTTGCCAATGAAGAGTATCGGCAGGGTTTTCAGACAGGATTTGATTTGCTGAAGCATCGTGTCAGTGCAGTGCCATGGGACATTACCTATACTAGCCTTTCGGATGTAGAAAAGGATTCGCTTGATAGCATCTATCAGATTGTATTGTCCGAAGGAGTGATTACTGGATTTGAAGATGATCTGATAGTGGTCACTGATGTCAACGAAATCAGTGCACGATTGATAGCTCCCGCAGATGCTCCTATTTTGTCCATAGATGATGTGATTGGTTTTTCTGGGCGTATCATAGAAATCAATCCTGTTCTGATACGAGTTTTGAATCTTGAAGTTGACTTTGCTTTTTAAGGTTAAACTTCTTAATTTGGAAAACAACAGATTGAATTATTATTGATTCGGATGTATCGTTCATTGTCTGCATCCATGCCCCTTCATTCAAATTTGTACAATTGATGAATCGACGCGAATTTACACAGAGAGGCGTACAGGCCGCTGCCTTATCCCTGATGCCCCTGAATATCATGAGGCAATCCACAGCCTCTAATGAGATCATTGGACATGGAGAGTTTTGGTATCGTGTCCATAGAAACTGGGGGGATCAGGATGCTTCAGTTGTGCCTGTGAACAATTGCCACGAAATGGTTCAGGATCGATCGGGCAGATTGTTTATGATAGGGGATGAAACTCAAAATAATATCCTGATTTATGATCTTTCTGGCAGGATTTTAGATACTTGGGGAGGCGAGTATCCATATGGACATGGATTAACGTTATGGGAAGAGGGCGAGGAAGAGTTTCTGTTTATTTGTGATAATGGCTTTGACGGCAATCCACAGGTCGTGAAGACGACCTTAACTGGGCAAGTTGTGATGAGACTGCCTCATCCTTACCAACTTGGAGTGTACGAAGAATCCGATTTATACTATCCTACTGAAACTGCCATCGCTCCTAATGGGGATATTTATGTTGCTGACGGATATGGTTCTCAGTGGATCCTGCAGTTTGATTACGAGGGCAATTATATCCGCAAGTTTGGTGGGAGTGGAGATGAGGATCATCAATTCCAGACGGCTCATGGTGTATGTGTAGATCTTCGCAATCCCAATATGCCCTCACTGATCTGCACAAGTCGTGGACATAATGCATTCAAGAGATTCACGCTGGATGGACAATACCTTTCTACCATTTTTCTTCCGGGTGCGTATGTGTGCAGAGCGGTCATCCATGGTCAGATGTTGTACTCCGGTGTATGCTGGTCTCGACTTCGTTATCTGAATCAAACCCCTGATTCGGGGTTTGTGACCATTCTTGATGCGAATGATCGGGTCGTATCCAACCCTGGTGGAACCGCTCCAGAATATGTCAACGGTGAACTGCAACTGATGCTCCAACAGGAAAAAATCTTCCATCATTGCCATGATGTATGTGTGGATCAAGATGAAAACCTTTATGTATGCCAGTGGAATGCGGGTCAAAGCTATCCGATCAAACTGGAACGGGTCTAACAACCCCGCTCAAATCTGACATTGTAATTGCGGGGGCTATTGATCTCCAGATGGGATATAGTCTGGGATGGAGGATCCTGAAAAAACCGAACTACTGGCATGGTCCAAGAATTACTTGTATAGACAGTCTCAAATGCTCTTTTGAGCGTATGCTGTTGACCTCGCGGCCCGGTGGCCACCAGAGTATCATCTTGAATCTCTATGATGTAAGATGTAGCAAGCTCTTGGCTCATGTAACATCCTTCCAAGATTGCAGGAGGAGGAATCTCTTTTGAAAACGGAGACCGTTCGGACTCAAAGTTGTGAGTAGATGCATGGGTCAAGGTTCCAGTTGAATCGCGGGTAAAAAGGATTGGTTCGTCAAGAATATCAATGGACAGAGAGTCTTTCCCGGTCACTTCAACGGGTGTCTCACTGTGAGGCGGTAGAATGGCGATCAGGGAAGAGTTTTCTATCGTTAATTGCAGAAGTAAGGAGGGGGAAAAGTCGTAGATCCCTGCATAATCGTCAGGGGTGAAATGGCCAGATGGAACGGTGGAATTTGATTCAGAACTCATGAAAACTCCGAGATGAAATTCGGCGACCTGATAGGCCAGATCTGTGGCATTCATGGAGGCATCATTGCCTAAGATGATGACGGTATATTCATGATCGGGGAAGCGGAGGAGTGCGGTACGAAACCCAGCCCATGCACCAGAGTGAGAGATGGTCTTCAATCCACGGTAGTTTCCATGGACCAGCCCGAAGCCGTATGCAATGGGCACGCCATCTTCAAGGATGCCCTGTTGATTCATTAACGCGACTACATCTGGATATCCTAGGGTTTGATTTTCAAGATGCTCAACCCACCGAAGAAGATCCTCGGTGGTTGAGTGCACTGAACTTGATCCGAGGCCCATCAGTCCATTACCCAACCGAAAATAGGAATTGGCTAACGGCTGGTAGCTCGTGACGCGGCTAAAGACGACCTCTTCATGATCGTCCTGAACATGGGTATGTGCCATCTGAAGCGGTTCAAAGATATGATCTTCCATGTAGGAACGGAACGATTGCCCACTAACATGCTCTATGATCATTGCCAGAAGATTGTAACCAGTGTTGGAATACAGGTATTGAGTACCGGGAGTGAAATTGAGGTCCTTTTGATGGGTAATCAACGAAAAGATTTCGCCCATTGAAATCACATCTTGCATATTTTGTCCTGAGAGTCCTAACAATTGAGGCCAATCTCGTAAACCACTGGTATGATAGAGAAGGTGTTCTATGGTAATGGTATGACCAAAGTCGGGAAATTCTGGCAAATAGGTGCGAATATCATCGTTGAGCGAAATGCTCTCTTCCTCAATCAACATGGAGATGGCAAATGCCGTGAACTGCTTTGACAGGGATGCAAGATCAAAAACACTGGTAGATGTGATGGGGATCCGGTGTTCAAGATTCGCCATTCCAAATCCATCATGAAACAGGATGTCACCTTGATATTGAACCGCAACTGCGACTCCGGGTGAGTGATCATGATTCCAAGGACTGAAAAGATCTTCAATCTGTGCATGAACAGGGACATGCACCATGAAGCATAAGAAGATAATAGTGGAACTTTCATGGATCCAATTTTTGAAACCAGATATTTTTCGAGCGCCCAGAACTCACATGGACTCCACTGACCACATTGGCATCTCGATCAAATTCTAACGAACTCAGATACCATATATCACTGGTAAACGAATTGTGTCCAGACCGAGACAGGGTGGCAAGATTTCCACGACGAGAGTGCACTCGGAGTGTATCGCTTTCAAGGGTAATAGAGATGGTGCTATTGAGTTCTGTGCTATAATAGGTTCCTTCATATGGATAGAGGCTCTTTTCTTCAATGAAAAGAGAGGCAATCTTTTGTGCTAACAAGGATGGATTCAATTCTTCTAGATTGGCTAAGACTACAATCCCTAAATCATGATCTGGAAAGCGGCCTGCCCATGTGCGATACCCTCGGTGCGAGCCGCTATGTCCAATGGATGGAGTTCCTCTGAAACGTCCATAACTGAGTCCATAGGCATAGTTGAGCGTATCTCCATTAGAAAGTACGCCTCTGGTCTGTGCTAAATCACGGGTTTCTATTCCTCCGATTTCACCGTTTTTAAGAGCAATCAGCCAGCGGCCCAAATCAAGGGCCGTTGTGTAGAGTCCACTTGCTCCTACACTGGCGTAATTGACACGTTGAGCTTTATATCCATCGTCAGAGGTAATATAGCCAGAGGCAATGTTGGGAGTTACTTCACCCAGTGAAGATCGAAAATGAGAATCATTCATGCCCAAGGGTTGGAACACATGCTGATGCATCCAGCTACGGAAGGATTGCTGACTGATGCGTTCGATGATTTCTGCCAGTAGGGTATATCCAGAGTTGCTATAGGAATAGCGAGTGCCAGATTCAAAATTCAAGTCCGTTTGGTGAAAGATGAGCCTAAGGATGTCTTCTTTGGTAATGACATCATCCATTCGATATCCTGCCAATGCAAGGAGGCTGAATTCATCTTTCAGACCACTGGTATGATGAATCAAATGTTCAATGGTGATCGGGGAATCAAGCGATTGGAGTTCGGGTACGTATTTGGTGACGGTATCTTGAATGGAAATCTTGTCTTGTTTGGAGAGCAATGCCATTCCATATGCCGTAAATTGCTTTGAAACACTGGCAGCCATAAACACGGTATTCGGAGTGATCGGGATGTTGTGTTCAAGGTCGGCTATTCCATAACCCTTGGCAAAATGAATGCTATCCCCGCGAACAATGACGACGGCTACACCGGGCGCGCTTGCATTGTTTTCTGCATCAAACAGAGAGTCCATCCTGACTTCAAGGGATTGCCCCTGAGATGCCCGAGGGAGCAAGAGCAAGAAAAAAACCAAAAAATTTCTTAACATTGGTCAATCACCACTTAAATTTAGGTTGAATTCATGAGGTTACAAAATTTATTGATCAGAAGTTGTTTTCTGTCACTTTTGATCGGAGTTGCTGTGTCGATTTCAGGTAGGGCACAGGAGCCGCTTAGAATCATAGCCTTCGGCGGGCATCCTGATGACTGCGAGGTTCGCGCGGCTGGAGTTGCTTCAATGTGGGCAGCTATGGGGCACAAGGTGAAGTTTGTTTCACTGACCAATGGAGATATTGGACATTATTCCATGGCGGGTGGCCCACTGGCGTTGGTTCGGAAAGCCGAAATAGAAGATTGTGCTGACATATTGGGGATTGAAGAATCCATTGTGTTGGACATTCATGATGGCGAACTGATGCCCACTTTGGAAAATCGAAAGATCGTGGCCCGACTGATTCGAGAGTGGCAGGCTGACATCGTACTGGCCCCACGTTCCAATGACTATCATCCCGATCATCGGTATACCGCTATCCTTGTTCAAGATGCGGCCTTTATGGTGACGGTTCCCTTCTTTACGCCGACCGTTCCAAGAGTTGAAAAGAATCCAGTCTTTCTGTATTACTATGATCGATTTCAGAAACCCTATCCTTTTGAGCCGGACGTGATTGTGGATATAGGGTCGGTGGGAGATCAGAAATATGAGTGTATGGCTGCCTTACGGAGTCAGTTTTCGGACTGGAATGCATGGCATGGTGGGTATCTTGATGAGGTACCAGAGGATGAAGCGGCCCGCAAGGCTTGGATTCGTGAGCGATTTGAGGGCTGGGATGCTAATGTAGCCAATACGTATCGCGAGTTATTGGTAGAGTATTACGGTGAGGAGCGGGGGAGTGTGATCGAGTTTGCCGAGGCGTTTGAGACTTCGGAATATGGAAGTCAGCCGACACGCGAAGAGCTCAAGGCACTGTTTCCATTTTTTGATGAATGAACATGAATGGATCTATGTTTTTTCATGGTACATAGATCATGAATATAAATCTCAATCAGGCAAAGCGTGCAAAAAAGGATGAGTTCTACACGCTGCTACGTGACATAGAGAACGAACTGCGTCACTATAAGCACCACTTCAAAAACAAGGTGGTGTATTGCAATTGTGATGATCCACGCGTAAGCAAGTTCTTCTATTATTTCTCGTACCAGTTTGAACACTTTGGTCTGAAACGCCTGATTGCCACATGCTACAAGAATCAGGAGCCAGATCTATTCTCACGGCATGATTCGGAGCAAGCCATCTACTTGGAATACTGTGGGGATCAGGATGGCAACCTTGTCCCAGATACCTATGAAATCACCGTCAATCACCTACAGGGTGATGGGGATTTTCGGAGTGCGGAGTGCATTGAGCTGTTAAAGCAGGCAGATATTGTAGTGACCAATCCACCGTTTTCACTGTTTCGAGAATATGTTGCTCAACTCATGGAATACGATAAGAAGTTTTTGATCATTGGAAATCAGAATGCGATCACCTATAAAGAGATCTTTCCTTTGATCAAAGATAACTTGCTATGGTTGGGTTATGGGACAGGTGGTCGTGATATGCTTTTTGACGTACCCGAAGAGTATGCCCGAGAGTTGGTTGAAACAAAAAAAGAAGGCAGTGCCTACCGAATTGTGGATGGGGCTGTGAAGGGAAGATTAGGGAATGCGTGCTGGTTCACGAACCTGTCCCACGACAAGCGTAACGAGAAATTGATTCTCTACAGACAGTATTCCCCTGAGATGTATCCGCATTATGACAACTACGATGCGATTGAAGTCAGCAAGACGAAAAATATTCCAGAAGATTGGAGCGGTGCAATGGGGGTACCCATCACGTTTTTGGATAAGTACAATCCAGATCAGTTTGAAATCATCGGTATGGATAGACCATTGATCAAAGCATTGACTGGAAAGCAGAGTCGATTTCTGATCAAAGGCAAAGAAATTTATGCTAGAATTATCATTCGAAACAAACTACTATAAACCATGGATGTCATACTTCGGTGTGTTACCATACGCGATTTGGTTGAGGGTTATAATGATACCACGATACGATGTTTTAAGCTATGAAGATTCCACAAATCTGATCTGAAACCATGGCACTCAATCAGAACCTGCAAACCGCCAAGCGGGGTAAGAGGGATGAGTTCTACACGCAGTTGCGTGACATAGAGAACGAACTGCGTCACTATAAGCACCACTTCAAAAACAAGGTGG
>JAPOUL010000149.1 GCA_026708685.1 Bacteroidota bacterium | reverse complement strand
GTGGCAAATCATGGAATTTTGAAGGATCTTGCGGTGGTCATGAATATTATGGGATAAGAAAAAGAGTTAAAACGGTAAAAATTGGTGTGTGCGTAATTACGTATATAATTCCCAAAATAAGGGACGTAGAGAATATCAGGACATTCTGATCAACAACACCGTAAGCCCCCTACCCTCCTTCACAGCCATAGTCAGAGCCTCCTGCTAAGTTTTGAACACATTTCGGTTTTGAATCTCTCATAACGCTTTTCTATAATTGCAGACCGAGCACCACGCATCAGCCACTGATAAAGTGCTAAATTCTGCATGGCAGAAATCTGCAGACCCAAAATCTCATTGCACTGAAATAGATGCCTTACATAAGACCGTGAAAACGTTTGGCTGGCATAGCAATCCAAACCTGAATCCAACCTTGAATCATCCTGAGCCCACTTTTGATTACGGATATTCACGATGCCTTCGGTGGTAAACAGCATGCCATTGCGTCCATTACGGGTAGGCATGACACAATCAAATAAGTCGACACCCCGATCAATGGATTCAAGTAAATTTACCGGTGTGCCTACACCCATGAGATAACGAGGCTTTTCTGGTGGAAGTATGTCGCATGACACTTGGACCATATCATACAATACCGCGGCCTCTTCGCCAACCGATAGTCCACCAATAGCATATCCGGGAAAGTTCATGTTCATGAGTTGCTCTGCGGATTCACGCCTCAAATCTTCATATGTACTCCCCTGCACAATGCCAAAAAGCCACTGGTCATGTCCATAAAGTGGTTCGGTTTCTCGAAAACGTGATAGACTGCGATATGCCCAGTCAATGGTTCTCTCATGGGCCTCTCGTGCCCTTGATTGACTGACTCCTGCCTCAGGACACTCGTCCAAGACCATCATGATGTCTGATCCAAAAACACGCTGAATGTCAATAACGCTCTCAGGCGTGAATTCACACGAAGTGCCATCAATATGACTCTGGAAAGTGGCACCTTCATCGGTCACCTTACACCTATCGGCTAACGAGAAAATCTGATACCCACCAGAATCCGTAAGAATGGGACGATTCCAGGAAATAAATTGATGCAAACCACCAGCAGCATAAATTCGGTCTGTCCCTGGTCTTAAATAAAGATGGTACGTATTGTTTAGAATGATCTGTGAATGGAGATCATCCATGAGCTCTCGTGGAGAAAGTGCCTTCACCGTTCCAACAGTACCCACTGGCATAAATACTGGTGTATCTATCATCCCGTGATCAGTAGAGAGCCTACCCACTCTGGACTGCCCACTGGTATGCAAGAGCTCAAACCGCATCAGGAATGTACAACTCTTTCAGGATCCATCATGCGGATCGCCTTAAAAAGGAATTCATGGGCAACAGGTCTGACACCTATCGCAGTAATGCGCTGGTCTGAAAAAATTAACAAGACATCTTCGGGAATCTTCGTCATGTATCGATCCGCTTGGTGATCCCATTCACGGTAATACTCAAGTGCGGAAACAATCCGGCAGTGCTTCAAAAGATGGAGATTCATCTCAGTGCACCGATGTCCTTGAGAAATTGCAAGCGTTCCACCCTTGAATACAACCTTGACTCTGGGAGAATACCCAAACATACCGAATAGAAAGACTGCCCCCATCACGCTGATCTGCCATGTCCAATACCAGCTTGTCACACGGGGACTCGCCAAGATAGACTCATTCCACAGACTCCAGCTCAAAAATTGCACAATAATCATCAGTACGATCACAGTGGAGATGATGATGAGATACCACCTTTCAGCCAGACGGTGACTGTTCAATCTGCGACGAAGGACATGCCCCAGCAAAGATCGACTTGAACACCATCTTGCACGACTTGAGCAAACAATGCTTGACTTCACGATGACTGGTTTAAATGCTGATGAAATGCGTCTAACACAACTGTTTGAATGAGGAAGATTCTAAAGGCTCTCATCATAGAATGATGCGGGCATCCAAGGCCTTAAACCTGTGGGTTATTGCCCACTCGTAAACTGGAAGTGTGTTTTTTTGCCTGAATTCCATATCTCAATACAATCCATCAAAAATCGGTGTTCTTTTGGTGCGAATCAACGCTGTAACCGAAAAGGATCCATAGATGTTCAACGGTTGATGAGCGTCACTCAAACGACACCTCCCTTCGTTGAAGATCTCATTTTTCTGGATTCGAAATCACCAAGTATACTGATATAAAAAACTTAACCCTATGGCACCCGTTTCTCCACGCATACGGGCGAGAAGCCAGGGATACAGTGAGTATTCTATCACCAACTCACGATTCCTTTCAATGGCATTGATGGAAGTGCTTGAGGATGCAGTGATAGGCCAACGTACAGAGGTAAAGAGTTTGCTTGACACATATTTTCCTGCAGTAAGGGTTATGTCCCCATTGGTTTCGGGATCAATTTGGACCACATCCAGTCCCAGTCCAGCCCCTGCGGCACCCGCGACCAAGCTGGATAACTGCTGAAGGGCTAAATTACTTCCTGTCTGAAGTGCACCACCACTGCCTAACTGAAAGGCATCCGCCGCCGGGCGGCCCGTCGCCATGTACGAAATCATATCGGAGCGGTCCAACTGTACCGGTTCACTCCGTAATTCAAATGTCAATGTCTCGGGATCTTGAATTTCACCCGATGCATCCATTAAAATAGTAACAGGACTTTCAAGTCCGCTACGGTTGGGAATTTCCAGACGTGCCTGAAGATCAAAAAATGGATTCGTGGCCGATCCAGAAAAGGTCACTCGTCCACGCTGGATATCAAAACGTCGACCGAACTGCCGCAAATAACTAAGATCTGGCACAATGCTTACCGTTCCCTGGAACTGCTGATCGGCATAGGGTTCTTTGGTAATGTTCAGGGATCCACTCAAAAAGACAGTCATCTCAGGGCTCTGTAAACTGTGCAGTCGAACCGTTCCCGGTATTCCAATAGAAATATCCATGGTCAATGCATCAATCAATGAATACGTTGTCGTATCCCATACTCCAGCACGAATGTTAAAATACTCCTCCAGCATTTGAAGATCTTCTTCGGTAAAATTGATCAGGCCATCAGCGAGCGTCACAGGAACATCTTCTGGGCGAATCACCGCACTGGTCATATCTAGATCTCCTGATATAGAGGGTTGAAGAACCGTTCCATCAATTACGATGGAACCACTTACCTCGGCTTCGTATGGAGCCGTATCTGTCACTTCAAAATCACTCATTTCAACGGCCATCATTACTTGACCTTGGTTGGGTGCACCGAGAATCACATGACCAGAACCGGATGCACTCCCCTGACCACTATTGACAGAAACATGCTCCATGTAAACCGTATCCTGTCGCATCATGGCATGGATTTCAAACTCCGTTGGAGCAATCCCAAGCTGGGGTAGGCGCATAGACCCCTGAGACAGATCAAGTTCTCCCAGCATATTTGGATTCGTCATGGATCCACTCACGCTAAGTTCACCAGTCAATTTCCCCTGAACCCGGCTGATTTCTTCCTGTGCAAGGAAGGGGCTGACCCATGCAAGGTTAAACCGATCAGCATTCAAATTCATGGAAGCATTGGGGAATGATGGACTCGCTTCTTTCTTGAGTCGTAAATCTATAGGAACGAGCCCCGAAATCGAAAGCGAACTCCCATCAATATGCTCAAAGTTGGACTGAATATCCAGTCCTAGATCCGTATAATCAAGCTGAGCACTGACGCTTCCAACTCTCTGATTGTCAGAATCTACCAAGAAATCCAGTGATCCCGTAAGGGTGGGAGATGTGGCTGGTCCCTGGAAAAACAAATCCGCATTGACGACTCCTCCAAGACTTGACAAACCAAAAAGATCCGTAAATGGAGATAACTCAACATTGAATGCATTGAATCCCAATCTCTGCTCACCATCGGGGTTGATGATGCCATCCAGTGTAATCTCCTGATTTTCACTCTCCAATACAAAATATCGTATTCGGATCCCCTCGTCTGCAAGGATCTGTGCTGGCACTCCTAAATGCCACTGCTCCTCGCCAAGATACAGATCCAACTTCTCAAGGATGGAAGTACGTGCAGTGAGATCTACCTCCCCATTGAGAGCGAGTGACCGATTCTCATCAATATGAAGATGGGACTCATAGAGTAACATGCCATCCTGATCTTTTACGCCCAACTGTGCCTGTCTGGCAGAAAGATTCGGAACGGAAAGCCGGTCCAGTATGATCTGTGCCTGCCCAAGCCTCGGCTCCCAATCATGCAGAGTACCCTCAGCATACCCAGATGCATGGAATAATCGGGTTGACTTCCATTCCATCGGACGAATTTCTACCCCCGCTCTCCACCTAAGGGAGTCATTCTGGTGGCTGAACTGGGCCCATAATGTATCTGTCTCTGCACCAAGGATGGGTGTATCTCCAGTCCAAGGTGCAAGGAGCGATGCATTGGTAATCTCTCCGATGAAGTCTACGCTGTCGGATGATTCGCCAAAGAGAGAAACACTACCATCTCCTGAAATCTGACCAGCATTGCTGTGGATATCAAACTCGTATAGCGTGATAACTCCATCCTGCATGGCGGTGCTCACTCGGATCCGTTCAAATTCTACATCCCCAACCCGAGTACGATCTGCGTTGATTTCAGCATGACATAAGGTCCATGTTCGCGGATCAAATCCCTGTAGGTCCAAATCAAAGGAACCGTTCAGCCTTGAGCCTGGAATCCCAATATCCGCTATTGGAACGTTATGGAAAGAGCCAACGGCACGAACCTTTTGCTCGGATCCCAAGAATAGCTCTTTCACTTCAACAGACCCCTCGCCTTTAGTGATGACTCCTGCTACAGATAACGCATCCCCCATTGTTTTTACCGTGAAATGCGAACCTGAGATTCCAATGGCACCCACCTCCGAAGAATCAAGAGTGACCGATGCAAGCCCACCTTCCCCCCAAGATAAACTGTCAATTCGACCGCTCAGACTGGTCGAGAAAGAATGGTCCCCTAATAAGGATCCAATATTGAGGCCTTGAAATACTCCATGTTTGACCTGAATGTCCAGGACCTGATCCAGTGGCGACATCATCACCTGCGACTCAAGCCCGCCGTAACCGATAGAAAGGCGGCTGTCAATTTCTGCCACTGCGTTGGCCATCTTAAAGGAAAAGAAACCTTCATGAATTACTTCGTCATGAATTGAGGAAGGGTTGACGAGGATTTGACCTTCAACATCTGTGAATCCACTCCCATGAAACTGAAAGTTTGCGTTCAGATCGGTTGCCATTGCAAGTCCCAGATCTTCGATATTCAAATGGTCAATCTGCCCATCAACTACTTTCCATTGTGGGGATGTTGATTCAAAGTTTACATTACCCTTCATTGCAACGGTCCCTGATGCAAGGTCCATATTCCCATCCACATGAAGATCAAATCCTTGTAAGGTTGCCTGTATCGTCCCCCCCTCTATCGAAATCTGATCCCACATGGAAGGGTGAATCTCTACACTCATCACAACACTGTCTGGCGGCCAGTTCGTCTTTGATTCTGCAACAAGGCTGATCCTAGATGAAAGATGATTCTGATTCATCAACTTGCCTATATCCAGAGAATCCATCTGAAGATAGCTAACCAGACCTGATCCATCCTGTACAGCTCGGAACTCAATCAAGCTTGAATCGGAAGACATCCCTGCAGTCATCTGAAATCCCTGGTCATCTCTGTACAGTTGAACCGCACCACTTTCAAGATTCATTTGACCAAGATACCCTGGTAATACTTGAATGCTGGCCACAAGAGAATCGCCCCACCCAATGCGAAAGTCACCATTGAGCATACTGGTATGCTCAGCAAATACAACCTCGGTATCTACCTCTCTGAATTGTCCCTGTATCTCACCACTTTGGAATAAAGATGTTGAATTACCAGTTAAGTGTACAGATCCTAACTCAAGATCAGACTGAACATCAGCATGGATCTGGTCCTGATCTAAGTGAGCAGAGATACTCACAAATGGAATGGAAATGCCAGCGATCAGGCTTTCATTGAACTCAGCCATCACAGTGCCATCAAGGGAATCCCAGCGAATACCACTGACATGACCAGTGATGGAACCTGTCAATGTGGCTGGGGGAAGTGATGACACCTGGCTCAGATCTACCTTCTCGAATTCTAGGGTGTCAACATGTAGAGAAGGATACCCGATAGTTGCCGCTGCACGTAGCATGAGCTGCTGCCCACCCTCGGATGAAGCATCCACTGCAATATGTAAGGAATCACGAAGCCCGCTGAGCCTCATGGTCACATCAAAATGATCCTCTGTTGTTAGCCCCAACACTCCCATGAGATCACTTGAAAAAGGATCGCCCGTGAGATAAAGATTCGTCGTTGGCCCTGCATGTCCATGGACTAGAACTGTAGATTCAGTGCCTGCCAAAACAAGCGAGTCCACTGCGAATGAATGGCCATTGGGTTGATAGTGCACATCGGATTCTAGGGTGAACCGTTCATCCTGCCATAATACATCGGCAGTGATCGTTGATATATGTACTTCATTGTTTGACATAACACCCTGGACACTGATTATGCCAACGTCAAGATGCTGTGCCTCATCAATAAACGTTCCACCTTGGATCCGAAGCATGTCAATGGCTGGGAGCGAAATCTGGGTCTCTTCTACATCAGATGATTCCAGAACTTCAGTGGGATGAAGATGAAATTCGGGATTGACCAGATCCACCTGTCGAAAATGAAGAGTGCCTGTGAGTAAATTCCATAATGAAGGCTGAGCACGGACTGTATCTGCCCGAATGAAATGGGTAGCAATCTTCCCTTCAATCCCCCGCACCTCCACCGAATGCATCCAAAATCCATGTATAGAATCAAACTGTAACTCTACATCAGAAGCATGGAGTGCCAGACGTGCAACCAGCGTTATCCCCCAGGGTGTCTGCAGGAACCCAACCATGAGGAAGACTCCAAGAACAGCAGTCCAACGCTTCCTAAAACGCTTGCCCGATACTGAAGTGAACATTATAGCGATACCATACATTTCTTGTAGCCTCGTCGGAGTTGAGTGCATCTCCTGAGGACTGTAGATCCAATGGATCGGGGTTTAATTTTGTAGCCACATCAAAACGGATAAATCCTATCGGTGTATCGTAACGAACCCCCAAACCAGTGCCTATCTTCACCTGAGACAGAGATAGTTTTCCATCATCTGTGAATCCACACTGGACCGGGATTGGACGGGTCATGTTGACATCCTCAAAATACTCCGAACTACAGCCATCCGAAGTCTGGGAGGACACCACTCCTGCATCCATGAAAGCAGCACCATACCATGGACCTCCCAACTGGAATTGTACCTCCGCACTTGCAGATATACGCGCTAATCCACCGACAGGCTC
The DNA here is from genome assembly GCA_026708685.1 of Bacteroidota bacterium. Classification (GTDB taxonomy): domain Bacteria; phylum Bacteroidota; class Rhodothermia; order Rhodothermales; family Bin80; genus Bin80. The sequence goes on along the minus strand of JAPOUL010000149.1, from coordinate 9,569 downwards.
ATAAACGCCTCGTCGTTCGGCTCCATCATCCACTGAATCCATTGGACCTGTTCGGATTGCCTTGGGTCCAGCTAATCCCGTGCTCCAACCCCGAACATCATCGGCTCCCCCAATATAGTAGCGCAGAGCATCAAAACGATTCTCCGTTGGCTGCACAAATTGTGAATGAATCCTTTGAACCCCGTCCTCAGAATAGAGGGTAATCTCTCGACTTCCTCTTGGCCAAATCCTGCCCGCTTTCAAGTGACCACTGAATCGAAAACGTTGAGATATTGGAATATAAACCCCTATCTTCATTTGCATCTTATGATACCTCAATCCAAGTGGCCGAACTCCAAGCCAAGATTCAATGAGCCCACTCTGCTCAATCAGGGGTTGAACGATAAAACCTTGAGTCGGTCGCAGAAGATTATCAATCCAACCCAGAGTTCCGCTCAGTAAAAGCACGCTCCTATCGTACGCATCTCCTGAGATACTCTGTGTGAAGCTTGTTGTACGGCTTAGGTTATAGCGTAGAGTAATAAACCTATCTTGTTGTATACCATAGATCATGGTCATGGATGCACCATACTCACGGCGATTGAATCCCAATAATCTTGATGACAGTTGAGCCAGTGGATCCCGTTCATACAGAATAAAGGGTTCTATGATGGCCCTTAACTTGGTTGTACCAACATGGGGCTGCGTTAATGCCACTGCTGCCCGTGCTGATCGGCTTGAGACGGCCCCAACACCTGCTGTAGCCAGTAAACCTGTCTGGATTTGAGTGGTGAGAATTAATGTCCGAGCACCATCCAGAAAATTCCTATGACTCCATCGCCCTTCCGCAGTAATCCCTTCCCGCTGATGATATCCCGTCTCTGCTGAAACATGCCGTGGACGGGACCGCTCCAGATTGACTTGAACCTGCACTGACTGATCTTGGGGTTGCGGCGGGATGTCGACCTGAACGATGCTGAATAGCCCTAGTGCAAACAAGGCTCGCTGTCCTTCAATCAAATCCTGCTGGGAAAACGGATCTCCTCTTTGAAATGGCAGGGATCGGAGAACGACACTGCGATTCACATCTGGGGCTCCTATCACCTCAATGGTGTCTATAAATCCAGGCGGCCCTGTATCTACATGAAAACTGATGTCAGCAGCATTATAGAGAGAGTCTATTGTGAACGATGTCTTCAGATCTGCAAATGCATATCCTTGATCCTTGAACCATCCAAGAACTTGATCTTCAATCTGTACCATTTCAAAAATGGTGAAGACATCCCCTACATCAAAGCTGGTTTGATCTCGGAAATCAATCCATGCCTTACGCAGTTGTTCGTCGAGACTCGTCGCCAGAAATCCCTGATCTGCAAAAAAACCAACGTCCTGAATAATGACCGGTGGACCCTGCATGATGCTAAATTGAATTACGACCTGGTTTTTCTGACGGTCATGAGTAGAGTTGGAATAATTCACATGCGTGTGGAGATATCCTGCCTCCCGAAATGCCTGTCGAAGACGGACGACATCTCGTTGCAGCTCAATCGGGTTCAAGCGGTCATCCTCAGACCTGCTGTTGCCTAGAAATCTTCGGAACCAACGATACCGGGAAATTCCCCTGATTACGGTTAACTCGCGAAGCTCCGCAGTCCTAAAGCGGGGGGAGTATCGATCTGCATCGGTATACTCAAACTCCACTCGGCGTACCGTTGTGTTCTCATTAACATCTAAGAGATCGGACTGGGCGAGGGTCAATGATGGATACAAAACGCCAATGAGAGCGAATGTGATCAACCCCTTCATGCACTTTAGGCTGATGCCTTACGCTTTTCGTAGATAGGAGGAGTGCCCTGCTTAATTGTCTCTTCTGAGATCCTGCAGACTCCAACATCCTTGATGCTAGGGATCTCAAACATAATATTCAGCATGGACTGTTCAAGAACACTGCGAAGACCTCGTGCTCCTGTTCCAAGTGCACGAGCACGCTCAACAACACACCGAAGGGCAGCCTCATCATAAACTAATTTGACACCATCAAGAGCGAATAATTTCTGGAACTGACGCACAATGGCATTTTTGGGCTCGGTCAGAATTTGCATCATCTCATCATCGGAGAGAGGAGACAAGCCTGAGGCGATCGGCAATCGACCTATGAGTTCAGGAATCAACCCATACTGCACTAAATCTTCGGGTTCTACTTTCTCAAAGATCGTCAAATCATGATTGGTCACTTTCTGCTCTGGGTTGGATGTAAATCCGATATGATTCACATTGAGGCGGCGGGCAATGATTTCGGAGAGACCTTCAAACGCACCTCCACAGATAAAGAGGATTCCACGAGTATCAATATTGACGAGACTCTGTTCTGGATGTTTTCGTCCACCCTTGGGGGGAACACCGGCCACCGTTCCCTCCAATACTTTCAAGAGTGCTTGTTGCACGCCTTCACCCGATACATCCCGCGTAATGGATGCGTTGTGACTTTTTCGGGCAATCTTATCCACTTCATCAATGAAGATGATACCACGTTCCGCATCTTGAACCTCAAATTCAGCGGCAGAGAGCAAATTGGAGAGGATCGTTTCCACATCCTCTCCAACATATCCTGCTTCTGTCAAAGCGGTGGCATCACTAATCGAAAAAGGAACATTCAAGATGCGTGCCAATGTTCGGGCCAGTAATGTCTTCCCCGTACCACTGGGACCCAACAGAAGGACATTTGACTTTTCGATTTCCACATCGTGATAATCGGTAACAAACTGATCGGATTCAATACGTTTGTAATGGTTGTATACTGCAACAGCAAGTGATTTTTTCGCATCTTCCTGACCGATCACATACTCATCCAGTTTTTTCTTGATCTGCTTTGGCAACAAGAGTCTTTTTGGAGTTTTTCTCTTCGCTTTGCGAGGAGATTTCACTTTGGGCTGAGATGTTTCTGAATCATCAAGAATCACTTGTGCATCAGCGATACAGTAATCGCAGATATATACATCTTGTCCAGCAATCAATGAATTAACCTCATCACTGCCGCGGTTGCAAAACGAACAGGTCAGTTGAAGATCATCTCCGATATCACTCATGGGAATCAGATTTTGTCAGTTGAAAAAATACAGTTATGTTTAGGTATACTATCCAAAAGAGTGACACAACTGGTTGATGGTCTCTAATGAATAGACGCGGGATCTATGGATTCAGACACATTTGCAGAAAAACGAATGATTCAAAATCTTCGGTCTGATGCTCATCAAATGAATCCGTTAGTAAAAATAGATGTTGATCAAACAAATGGGCTTCCATCTTGATTCAATCATTAGACAATACTGTACCTATCCGTCAGATCATCGCCTGACTCATCAAATTCGTTCAAAATAGGCATCCATCTCCATATAACCATCATGACGGGTCTTATAGATGGAAAAGATTTGTAAATGTAACAAAAAAACTGGGGTAGTCTCTGCATTCCCATTTTTAAGGGAGGAAGTTGCAAAGTGTGAGCATACCGATGCTAGATACTGTCAGATTGTTGATGCCCATTATTTTAGAGGTCGTTTAGTTTCAAACCTCGCCAAAGAACGAGGTAAATTGGAAAGTGAACGACGATTTGAAGATGTTCTCTTGAGCGAAGGGGTCACATGTCACTTTACTCTGATTCATAACCCAACACATGGAGAAAAATGGATTGATGTATGGCTCTCATTGGAAGCGTTTGAACTTGCAATCCATAAACGCTATGATGTGTGTGTGTTGATCAGTGGCGATGGAGACTTTGTTCCATTGGTACGAAAACTCAATACGCTTGGTACACGCGTTATGCTACTTGCCTGGGATTTTGAATATACTGATGAGCGCGAAGAGAAGCGGCAAACCAAAACTGCTCAGTCTCTCATTGATGAGTCTACCTATGCCGTGATGATGAATGATGAAATTGATAAACGCTCAAGAAAAGATGATCATAGCATCAATAATCTCTTCTTGACCATGAATAGTCCTCCAAGTTCTCAGCCCACTTATGAAGAAAAATCTTGGTTCACTGGTAATATAATTACTCTTAACAAAGGGTTCGGCTTTATTAAACCTGACAACGGTGGAGAGAATATTTTCTTCCATTTCTCCTCTGTTGTGGGTGATGATTTTAATGATTTGGGGATTAGTGATCGTGTAGAATATCAAATTTCTCGGGAAATTTTACCTGACGGAAAAAATCCACCTGCGAGCAGAGTTCGGATTACCATGAAACAGACTCAACCTTCTATCAGAAAAAATGCACCCCTCAATTTTATCTCTTATTGATTGGGTTTCCTCCGATGATTTAGATCTTTGTCATTGATGAACAAGCAATGGCAGGTAACGAATGATGTTCTATAATGTACACTTGATTGATTGGTATTCATCTGAAAATTTCAACTCAGCCATCTATTTCAATGTGAAAATTTCATACATTGAACATGCCGCATGTCTATCCCAAAAATCGGTGTTTGATGGCCCTATGAGATGATTTGAATTAGTGACATCGAAAAATCCAATGTTGAACAATTCTTATTCAAATAAGAGAACTGCTCCACGCAATCAATACAGATGCTATATGATCACACATTCGGTGATAAGTGACAGTACTAATAAGCTACCTCATGTTTCTTCTCAAGGCCCAACGGCAACAGTTCTCTTTTGGTGGGGTTTTCTCCACGGATCTCTTTTATGAACCTAGACTCTACCACACTGCGTTCACTTCCCCAAGGCATTCTTCTCTTTTCTGGATATGAAATGAATAGCCAGCGTTTAGCCCTTGTAACGGCAACAAAAGCATTGTTGCGTTCTTCAGAAATATCATGCTCATTAGAAGCTCTATAATCTGGAAAGGTTCCCTCACACATGGATATTATGAAAACTATATCCTTCTCTAATCCTTTCATGGTATGAACCGTACTTAGCATAAGACTGTCATTTGTCACATTTTCTGCGACTCCATTACCAAGTGCACGAGCACTTTGAAATGAGTATAAAGATGAAGTTGAACCGTTTTGTTTGAACATCATCCAGTTACTATAAAATTCCTCCAACTCCTGAATACTTCTCTCTATATCATGGCCATGTGCTGATTCACGATCAGCAAGATCAATGAGTTTTTGGTACATCACATTTTTCAATTTCCTGATGTTAGGCACAGATGAATCCAATTCATGAATGCACAGAAGTAACTCAGACTGAAAATGATGAAATGAATCATTTGGCGTATCAACCTTATGTGCAAATTTTTTCAGTATGTCTTCATCGTTCCATTTCGGAGGAGGTTCAATGCTTAATACAGAGCAGAGTTTTTTTCCGTGAACCCAATCCTTAGGATTCAATTTGACCCTAATGCCATAATCGAGAATTTTTCCCAGAGACGATAGCGGTTCTGTCACCCTATCCGTTTTTTTCATGAAATAAGGAATTGAATTTTCTTTCAGAGCCTTTTTTAAATCCGAAAAAACTAAACGATTTCGTGCAATCACTACCATACGATTTAGTGTGATATTTCCCTCAATTTCTTCATGGTATCCCATAGTGATGAACTGATTAATTTTGGAAATAATCCACTTAGCCTCTTCAATTGGATCTGGCTGATCTTTAATCACTACCTTCCCAATGATTGTAGAATTTTTTTCATGAACTGCATCAGGTTTTAGATTATTGGCCGCGTGAATGATAAGTTGACTACTACGATAGTTTTGCTCTAGGGTAAATTTACGGGCTGAAAAATCACGAACAAAATCTTTAGAAAGATACGTTGATGAAGAGCCATTGAACCCGTAAATCATCTGGTTAGGATCACCAACCATCATGACACTTTTTATGCTATCTCCACAGAGAGCTTTCAGAAATTCGTATTGAAGAAGGTTAAGATCTTGTGCTTCATCTACACAGATATATTTATACATAATTCTATAAATATCAACGATCCAAGGTTCATTTTGAAAAAGTTTTAGTGCATAGACTATGAGGTCATCATAATCAATACCCCCACTATCAAGCAGTGCTAGTTGATAATCTTGAAAAATTTGCCACAATTCCGGTTTATCAGCAAAATGTAGTTGTACCTCAGTTTTATCCATCAATTCTCTTTTGATGATGGAAAAAGCATTCATGTACTCACGTAATTCATACTCAACATCTTTGTTATCTTTTTTTCGAAGATTCAGATATTCATACATGTCAATCCAGTTGGTCTGAAGAGCATGGATGAATATATCCATTCGATCTTTATCTCTTTCAAAAATTTGAAGTTGTTTTGGCAATCCAATCTCATGGCCATAGCTACGTAAAACTCCCTCTGCAAAAGAGTGAATCGTAGATATCCAAGCTCTTTCTACAACTTCGTTACAGTCAGACAAACGGCTTTGCATTTCTTGAGCAGCTTTGTTAGTAAAAGTAATGGCTATAACTCTCTTACGCTTAGTATTTTTCAGAATAAACCGAATTCGCTCAGTTAACACTCGCGTTTTCCCAGTTCCTGCTGACGCAAGCACTTGAACTGCCTCATTCAGAGGTGCTTCAACGATTTCTTTCTGTTCTGAAGATAGCTTGATCATAATTACACCCAATCGTCAATTCTCCTGAATGTCTTCAAGAATGCATTGGGAATCATACCTCTGCTCTCTGAACACTTACTCACTAAATCAGACAGAAAATAAGCGTAACCTGGTTTGTGGCGTTTCAACTCATCTAGTAAATCCTCATCATTCATATTGCTTAGTTCCTGTCTCCTTGCATTCGTATACCTCAGGTCTTGACCTGCTTTCAAATAAACAAGTGCATTAATTAAATCTTCTCTGAGATTTGGAATTGACAATAGTTCATTCTCTAAATTTTTACCCTCACCCAAGAATTCTAAAGAGAAATTCTTTTCAGTCATGTCAAAATCATATTCATTTTGAATCTTACTAATTTGTAATTCTACTTCACTTTTTGTATTTTTATCATTGTCACTGATGATACAGACTGGAATGTCATAACTCAATGCAAAAATTAGAAATGGCCTGTATTCTTTGCCACCAACACCGATACAGTCGATACCTTTTTCAAATAAGTGAGAGCCACTGTAAAGTTTAAACATACCTGGTATCAAGTTCTCCTCTGTCTCCCCTTCCACCAGAATGAGTATTTTTGAAAAAAATATGTCTCCTTTGTGACGAATGATTTTTGTACGGAGTTTGGTTACTTCCCATTCATTCAAGTCATCAATGAGAGAATTCGCTTGAACGCCCGTATGGGTCTTTTTCAACATACGTATTTCGCTCAAGGATGAAATCGCAGGCAGGTATGGTGAATGAGTACTTACAACAACCTGACTATTGGGGTTATTTTTCAACTGTTGGTACAAGGTACGCTGAGCATTTGGATGAAGATGAGATTCGGGTTCTTCAAGAGCAATAATAGGGTTAAAGGCTTTATGTTCTCGCTGATATATCTCTGCCTTGAGTTCAACAAACGCCTTAAATGCCAACATAGATGCCCAACTACGTGTTCCCATCCCATGATATTCCATAGAAAACAAGTTTTTATCTGAGTCTCCAAAATGTATACTGAATCTTTTCGCCAGATCCCTCATTTTTTTGGGAATGGGAGTAATTTCTGCAATTCCATCTCCATCTGCAGATTGATTCATGGTGTCTAGCTGATTTTTGAGTATTCTCAGTGGCTCACTTTTTGCTACGGCTTTCTCATTAATTGAAGCAATCAGGGTTTCAAGTTCACTCACATCAGTATTCTCATATTGAACAGCAGACAAGATTTTACCAATAAACGAAGTTCTATCTCTCAATTCTTGATGAATATCTCTCTGTGCATCCACAGAAATAAAAGGTATTGACTCAAACCTTCGATTGATCCGATTATCATTTTTGGATTCGACACTTTGCCATAATGAGAATGGTACCCATTGATCCAACACAAAATGATCTACGCTAAAACCGCCTTTTATGGGATCTGGGTAGGCGACGGTTCTCATAGCCAGAAATTGATATTTCTCAGGCTTGCCATCTATAGCCTCACTTCTGAGATAGTTTCCAAATTCATCAACCCAATCTTCCATAAAGTTTTCCTTTCGCATACCCTGAATGTTCAATGGTATAATTCGAAGATCTACAATGATTTTTTCGCATCTGATGTCATTACTATCAATGTGGAAGTCATCATTACTCAAATATCTTGAATAATTTCCCAATGCAAGCTGCAATGCTCGAATAATTGACGTTTTACCTGAATTATTTACACCAAGTAATAGGGTAATTCTTGACAGATTGATTTCAATATCCTTAAGTCCGCGGAATCCAGAAATTCTGACTCTATCAATCAAAATACTCATTTTGGACATACCTAATCAATTTATACATCTGAGCAGTTTGCAAAACCTCCTGTGCAATTATACAAAAAAGCATTTGAGGAGCATCCGAACAATATATCTTCTCAAATTTGCAAGTTTTTCAAAAGCCTCTTTTGTTGCAAGATAAAAAAGATCTCAGATAAGATGACTGTAACGAAAGTAACAATGGAGATGGTTAGTTGTTGTTAGAAACGCGTAAGTTAACATCGCTTACCCGATAAAGTTCCACCCAAAGATATTTTACTGTCGCATTAATCCTGAGATGACGAGAGAATGAGAGTTAATGGTCTTTTTTCACAGATGTCGTCCGCCACTGGGACTTCGTAGCTGGTCTTTCTCAAACTCACCCGTCAAGATCTGCTTCCGACCTTGGGCCACAGTAGATCGTGACATCTTCAATAGTTGTGCAGATTGTTGATCTCCCCCATCACCCAAATAAAGAGAAAACCATCCAGCAAATAACCTCCGATTTCGTTCACTCAGAGTTTGCAGAAATGTTTGGGTAACTGCTGACATGGTCTCTCCCCAATCTGCGGGTAGATTATCTCTTTTCTTGCAACATTGTCGTTTAAGGGTTTCTGAATCCGTTGATCCATACAGGTATTTGCGTCCAATTCTTATTCTTGAAACACGGCCCTCCTTACTCAAACGGGTTAGTGTTGCTGAAACTTCTACATTCACAATAGACTTGAGATCTTCTGTAAACAGTCCTGTAGAAGATTGTTCATCAATGTAATAAGAGTCTTGGTCAGCGGGCCAACTCGTGAGAAACGAACATCGTTATGAGACCATAGCCCATGATGATCATAATCGGCAAGTTCTTACAAAGTAATAGCGGCCGTTGTGAGAATAGCTGGTTACATCCCTACCTGAGCAATGACCCTATGGGCTGTGAGATTACAAACTGGCCCTAATGCTGATTTGACCTCAGCAAATGTAACGACAGTATTAATCAGTATCAGATCTTTGACAAGATTAACTTTTAGGGTTCTAGTTACATCGTGGAAATATACAACTTGAGGAGCTATCATTGATTACTGGATAAGAATAGACGCTATGTGCACCTTAACAATAGTCCTTGATTTTTGTGATTGCTAAGCGGTACCCCCCATCTAATCTGATTGACATCCTGAGTTCGGCGGTTACCTTTGCCACAGAGGCATTGGGGATAGATTTTCGGGAAAACTGAACACCACATCCTCCCTATTTAGGAAGAATTTTC